>JAITTR010000088.1 GCA_031286725.1 Holosporales bacterium
GATTATATAGACGGCCAACTCCCCGCCTATATTCTTAGAATACCTGAGAGTTTAATAAAACGCAAAAACTTTTTTATCCTCTAAAATTTTATGCAAATTAGAAACAAGGTTAAACAAAAGGCGGCAAAGTTACGCAAGACTTATTTAGCATACGACTTTTTTTTCGGCGATAGCTTTTTTATAGGTTTTGCCAAGGTATACCGCTATTATTGCTAATACGACAATCAATGGAAACCCAACTATTCCAATTAAAGTTAAATAGTATGCCATTCCGGTAGCTCCGCCGAAAGCGGTTTGTAATGGTTTCAACAACATGCAAAATAGCGAGCTTGCTCCTTTGGAAAGTCTCGATTCAAAAGCGTCTATCCACGCCTGAGCCTTATATCGAGCGGAAGTTGACGTTGGGATGTACAGTTGTTTTAAAGTTGGGTTGTTTAAGGCAAATTTTATGGCTTTGCCACCAGCCATTAATACAAATAAAAGAGTCAATGAATCAAATGTTAAAAACAAAAAGAGAGAGAATCCCCAAAGTAGAGGCATAAAGAGAAGGGCAACTTTCAATCCCATAAATCTTGGGATATTAGTTACTCCAATAAATAAAAGAGCTGTAGATATTATATTAAGGCTTGACGAATATAGGCCAAAATAGTCGCTGAGCTCTATACCGGAGAATACCTCGCTTGCTTTCAATTTAAAGCTGAAATCAAAAGTCGTCAATAAAAATTCAATAATGAATCCGAATATAAAGATACAGCATAAATATTTTTGGGACAATATAAGTTTAATTCCGTCCGTAAAATTAGGCTTTTTATTTGATATTTCCTCTTTTTCCCTTTTTTTCTCTTCTCCGCTTTCGAAGCCAGCCAACAATTGGTCCGGGGTCGTTTTGAAGAAATGTTTCACAAGAGGAATTACTGCCAACATTAGAATACCCAGGATAATCATCGAAAGTAAATCGGTTTCAAACCCAAATCTATTCGACAAACCGACTACAGGATACGGGAGGAAAATACCTCCGCTTTGGCCTATTAAGAATATAAAAGGAATTCCTCGACGCGCGCTTTGAGGCGTTGCGCTATCGGTAACTATTCCCCAAAAGTGGGTAATTAAAAGCACACCCCAACTATCTCCCCAGAAGAACCAGGAATAAGCAATAATAGAGGTTCCTATAGGGGCGGAATATATTTTAGCTTCGCAGATAAACACAAGCATAGCGAGGCCAAGAGTAATAATGCCATAGACTAGAGGAATCGTAGCAAACAACTTTTCTTTTGAATGTCTTCCGATTAAATAGGTGTAAAATCCAATTAGCGGTATTATTAATAAAACGGATACCATTTTAGCATAAGGAATATACGCGCCTCCAACAAGCCGTATAAACGCCGAATCTCTTAAAGATTGTACAATCCAGTAATTTCCAACAAGCATGAAAAGTATAAAACCCAACCTAATAAATTTTCGAAGTTCTTGTTCTTCGAATTCTCCAAAGCTAAACTTACAAAATTTTATTAACAGCTTGATCATGTTAGCTTCCCTGAATGGCAAATTGACCAATTAAGCAAATAGAATAACGTATAAATATAGATTTTTCAATAACTTTTGCCTCCCGCCGAAGTTTTTCAATTATATACCTCATAAGACCTGAGACAGCTCGGGATAGGCGAGTCGCCTTCATAAATATTCCAAAGCTTTCTTGCTAACTTTGCGAGACTTTAGTACGATTGCGCTAAAGAAAATAAAACGGGTTGGAAGTTGCGAAAGTATAAGTTTATAGACTTATTTTGCGGGATAGGAGGATTTCGAGTGGCTTTAGAGAGACGTGGTTTCGAATGCGTATTTTCAAGCGATATAGATCCATATGCTCAAGAAGCCTATATGAAAAATTTCGGGGAAAAACCGGAAGGAGATATAACCGAAATTTCAAATAACAGGATACCGAAACACGATATTTTATGTGCTGGATTTCCTTGTCAGGCATTCAGTATTTCCGGCAAAATGGGCGGTATCTCAGATTCGAGAGGCCGTTTGTTTTACGAAGTTATAAGAGTTGCGGAATACCGAAAGCCTTACGTTTTACTTTTGGAAAACGTCGGGAATATTTTGTCAATTGATGGCGGAAATGTCGCAAGCATAATAGAAAAGAAATTAGATCTGATAGGATACGATTTGCATAAGCATGTTTTAAATTCCTCTTTTTTTGGGGTGCCGCAGGCTAGAAAGAGAGTGTATTTTGTAGCCATAAGAAAGGATCTTAAGGACGAAATAAAATACGAAAGGCCGAAAGAAACCTTTCAAGAAATATTTTTGGAAGACGTTTTGGAGACTAACGTGGACAAAAGCCTTTTTTTAGATCGTCTTGACGTCAAGATGACGAAGGACGAAAGACAAGTCAAAAACGAGCTTAAGCCAATTAGAATAGGAATCGTAAACAAAGGAGGACAAGGAGAGAGAATTTATAGTCCTAAAGGCCATGCGATAACTCTTTCCGCATATGGCGGCGGAGCGGGGGCTAAAACAGGACTTTATCTTACCAAAGAAGGCATTCGTAGACTCTCTATAGCCGAATGCAAAAGAGCTATGAGTTTCCCAGAAGAACATTATGTAATCGAAGGTTCTCAAGGATATAAACAGTTAGGTAACGCCGTCGCTCCCGATATAATTGCTCGCGTGTTGAACGGTATAGTCGGGATGTAATTGATATGAACGATATTTTTGATAAGAAAACACGATCTTCTATTATGAAAAGCGTCAAATCGTCAAAAAACAAGTCCACGGAATTAAGACTAATATCTATTTTTAATGAACTCCAAATTAAAGGATGGAGAAGAAATTATAAGATAAAAGGCAAGCCTGACTTTGTTTTTCAGAAAGCTAGAATAGCAGTGTTTGCAGACGGATGTTTTTGGCATGGACATAATTGCCGAAATACAACGCCCAAAGATAATGACAATTATTGGAGCGCTAAGATAAGCCGGAATAAAAAACGAGACCAGGATATTACGAAATATCTCGAGCAAAAAGGATGGAAAATAATTAGGATTTGGGAATGCGAATTGCAAAATAAAAACAAGACGAACATAGAGTTAAGGCTCAAGCCAATTGTAGAACAGTCCGTATATAAATAGATTCTCTTTTCCCGTTTTTATATCAATAGCGGTAGGTCTTCTCCTCGGTAATTTAAAGGTCTAAAAAATGGGGGACTGTCCGTAATATATATAACTCCATTTTTCTTGCGAAATTAATGCTCTCTTTCCTATTTTCATGAACTAACAAACGCAATTTATGAAAATACAATGCTACTGTATTTTTACTGATATTATATATTTTGGAAAAGTTAGAAAATGAAAAAAGAGGAGGCGTGGAAGATTCAAGTTTTGCGCTAGATGGAGATTTAATCCGACAAATGATAAAAAAGGAGAACAAAATGGACGAAGCTCTCATTGAAAGCTCCCAGAAGAAGCCAATTTTCAGAACATAATATAGATATTTTAACCGACAGAGGTAGAAATATTGTGGGAGGATGGAAAGCCACGCATTTCAGGTATACCTTACTATTGAAGAAATAGAACATACGAAGACAAAAACGCCTTATCCCCCAATTAACAGAATTGTTGAGAGGGTTCACAAAACTATGAAACAAGAATTCTATGCTGTATCTTTCAAGAAAAATATTTACGAAAGTGTTGAAGAGCTTCACAGAGATGTTGATGAATGGTTAAAATACTATAACAATGAACCTCCTCACAGTGGAAAATATTGTTATGGAAAAATGCCAAAGCAAACTTTCATAGATTTAAAACATATAGCTTTTGAAAAGAGTAAAAAATTTGTATAAAAATACATCTGACAGTTATATCTCTTATGACAACCAAATGCGTTAGCTTCTCTATCTCTTGTTTCCACTTCTTCTTACCCATTATATTCCCCAGGCCTTACGCCTATCCATAGCAGTCCTACGAATATTATAACTACCAATGTAACAGTCATTCTGTTTAGGTTCTTATGCGCTATAGCAAGATCTTGTTTTTAGATATATTATTTCTTGCTCTAGCTTTCTTATTTTATTCATTATAAATGTCCCTTACTGATGCCTTTTACTATTCCCTGTTTATTGCTTCCATCTCTTCTTTATTTTCCATTACTTGTCCCCTTTCGTCTATTGGCCTTCCCCATTTATCTACTTTTACTTTTGCCGGTAGACCCAGCTCTTTCCTCAGTTTCGCCACTTCTAATTCCGCTTTTTCTTTTTCCGCTTCATTTTTGTCAGCTTGATGGTTTCTACTTGTTGTACCGCGCTACATCCTGTTAGCCCCAATACTATTCCTATACTTACAATTACTTTATTCAGCATCATCGTCTAATACTCCATTTGGTTCTATTCCTTGCATCTTCGCGATCGTTTCTTCCGGCGTTTGCGAACTACATCCACTTAGCATACTTACCAGCCACGCTACCGCCCCTAGGCATGCCATTGTTTTTACTGTCATTAACATTATTCCTACTCTATATAATACGTTCTCTTTACTCGTCATCCCAGTGCCCATCCTTCCTTGTACCCTATTTCATACGCCTCTTGATCTAGACACTGGAGTAACTGCAGCAATCCTCTGTCGTAATGCTTCCTATCGTATGCGTCGTATTTCCCCTCTATTATTAATTCCAAATACCTAAACGCTCCGTTGTCTCGCTCTCCTAGCTCTATCATTTCTTTCCTCCATCCTTTCTTCAATAAATATCAATAAGACATACCAATAATTTTTCCGTCAAAATTTTATACATTATACTACTCATTAGCGGAATTGTATACAGGATCTTTTGGTATGAATCCATATTGTCAAAAAGGGCAAGAGAAGCAAATGTCATCAATCTTTGTGTTCCCTATATATTATTTCGAATAAATCCATAGATAGTTTAGAACGAGCAGGAAGGGGCGGGAAGTAGAAGGAATTGTTATTTTTAAAGAAGTTATTAAACAAGGATTTCTCGTTTCCCAGTATGATTGGGAGCGGATATGGCACCTTTTGCTTCCATTTCTTCAATGATTCTCGCGGCTCTGTTATACCCTATTTGAAGTTTTCTTTGTATGTAACTGATGGATACTTTTCTGTCGCTTATTATTATTTCAAGGGCTTTTTTATACATATCGTCAGATTCAAAATCCGAATTCCCCCCGGATTCGGAATCTAAAGATTGCTCGCTAATAACGTCTACGTAATCCGGCTCTTTTTGGCCTTTTATATACGAAACGACTCTTTCGACTTCTATATCCTTAACAAACGGACCGTGAACCCGTAATATCCTTCCGGCTCCGGACATATAAAGCATATCTCCTTGCCCTAAGAGTTGTTCCGCGCCTTGCTCTCCAAGAATTGTTCTGCTGTCAATTTTGGAAGTTACTTGAAAGGCGATTCTAGTTGGAAAGTTCGCTTTTATTGTTCCGGTTATAACGTCTACGGAAGGCCTTTGGGTCGCCATAATTAAATGTATGCCTGCGGCTCTCGCCATTTGAGCTAATCTTTGAATTGCCGTTTCAACATCCTTTCCAGCGACAAGCATTAAATCGGCCATCTCGTCGACTATGACGACTATATATGGCATAGGCTCGAAATCTAACTGCTGAGTTTCGAAAATAGGACGGCCTGTTTCTTGATCGAAACCAGTTTGTACTTTTCTGACTAAGAGGTCGCCGTTTTCTTTAGATTCTTTTATTTTTTTATTGAATCCGTCGACATTTCTTACTCCTAACTTGGACATTTGCCTATATCTATTTTCCATTTCGACAACTGCCCATTTTAATGCGAAAACGGCTTTTTTAGGATCCGTAACGACCGGAGTCAAAAGATGCGGAATTTCGTCGTATACTGATAATTCCAACATTTTAGGATCTATCATAATTAATTTGCAATCGCTTGGAGAAAACTTAAACAGTATTGATAAGATCATGTCGTTTATGGATACGGATTTTCCTGAGCCAGTCGTCCCGGCGACGAGCAGATGAGGCATTTTGGAAAGATCCGCCATCACGGGATTTCCGCTTATATCCTTTCCAAGAATGAGGGGTATTCCTATCGAAAAATTTTTAAACGTTTCAGAGGATAACAGCTCCCTTAAATAAACGGTATGACGACGCTTGTTTGGAAGCTCTATTCCTATCGCGTTTTGGCCTGGGATTATTGAGATTCTAGCGGAAATAGCGCTCATAGATCTCGCAATATCGTCGCTTAAGCTAATGACTCTGGAGGTTTTTATGCCAGGAGCTGGCCTAAATTCGAACATAGTCACTACCGGCCCTTGCCTTACGTTTAATATTTCTCCTTTCACTCCAAATTCTTCTAAAACGCTGCAAAGTTCGGTTGATAAAGCCTCTATTTTCCTTTCGTCTTGATAAGATTCTTTTTGATTAAATTTATCTAATAATTCAACGCTTGGAAGCGTGTAGGCTCCTCCTCCAACAACAAGACCAGTCATATCTTCAATATCTTCTTCTTGAGAGAAAGTTTCTGTTGGTATTGGTTGTTTGTTTTCTTTATTTTCTGCTATATTGGGAATGCCTTCCCAGATAGGGGGAATGTTTTCTTTTTGTTTTCTTTTTAAGGTATTAGAAACAATTTTATTTATTCCCGATAATATTTTCGAAGTGTGTTCTTTAGCCGAATAGAAACTAATAAAATAAGCTTTTTTCGCTATTAATAGCCAAATAACGCTCAAAAGAATAAAAATATATTTACATAAACTTGATTTGTTTAGCCCGTTAACAAATATCATTTTCGATATAGAATAGCCAAAAAAACCGCCAGCAAAATAGTCTATATTTAATTTGTTTATAATATTTATTCCAAAACGATTTGAGGAAAATACGTTTAATACGACGCAGCCAATAATTGTAAAACAAATAAGCGTTAGATACTTGTGTTTTATATAGTGTATTTTTCCTGAGACGATATTCCAACCCCAAATAAACAATAAAATACTTAAAAAGTAACTTATTAATCCAAAAAATTGAACAAACAAATCAGAAATATACGCTCCGTATATACCAAATATATTTTTAATATCCGAATCTGAAGCGACAAAAATTCCGGGATCCGCCAAATTATGCGAAATTAAGGAAATAATTAAGAATATAGAAAATAACGATAATATTATCCCGAACAAAAATCCTTTTAGACTTCTTCTCGTATTCTCTTTTATATGTTCTATTTTTTTCATTCTAAAAAATATTTGTTATTTTCTATAAATAATAGCAAAAAAATAATCGCTATTAAATACGCATCGTTAGCGTATAAAAATTTGATCATTTTGCTTTTGATGATGGCATATAAACGGCAACCTGGGAATAACATCTGCTCAAGAGTAAGAGCTCTTCTTTGAGTTATGGAAAATTAATTTTGAAATCCATATAATAGACAGTATACTATATGCTATTGTTATATTGTTAGCTCGGGATTTGGACGGATGACTATAAAATACGAAAACCAAGAATCGAATATAGAAAAAGGGGCAGGCCCTAAGATAGTCGTTATTGGCGTCGGGGGAGCAGGGGGAAATGCCGTAAATAATATGATACGCTCCAATCTTGAAGGAGTGGTTTTTGTCATAGCCAATACTGATTCTCAAGCTTTAAGACAATCTCTAGTTCCAGAAGATCAAAGAATTCAATTAGGTTTAACTATAACTCAAGGCCTTGGGGCAGGCTCGAAACCAGACGTTGGAAAAGCTGCTGCGGAAGAATCTTCGGAAGAAGTTTTGAAGTTTATTCAAGGGGCGAATATGGTTTTCATAACCGCGGGAATGGGCGGAGGCACGGGAACCGGAGCCGCTCCTGTAATAGCCAGAATCGCGAGAGAAGCAGGGATCTTAACCGTAGGAGTTGTAACCAAGCCTTTTTCGTTTGAAGGATCTCATAGAGCCAAATCCGCGGAAAAAGGCATAGAGGATCTACAGCAATACGTTGACACTCTGTTAATAATTCCAAACCAAAATTTATTTAGATTAGCAACCGAAAATACAACTTTTGCCGATGCTTTTAAAATGGCTGACGAAGTTTTATATTCCGGAGTTCGAGGCGTCACAGACTTAATGATAATGCCTGGGCTTATTAATCTTGATTTTGCCGATATTCGATCCATTATGAGCGAAATGGGCAAAGCTATGATGGGAACGGGAGAATCCGAAGGGGAAAGAAGAGCCTTAGACGCTGCGGAAGCCGCTATTTCGAATCCTCTTTTAGACGACGTTTCCTTACAAGGAGCGCGAGGAGTTCTTATTAATATAACCGGCGGTTACGATATCACTTTATACGAGGTTGACGAAGCTGCCAATAGAATTAGAGACGATGTAGATTCCGAAGCAATTATAATATTCGGCTCGACGTTCGACGAAAGGCTAAACGGAAAAGTAAGAGTTTCTGTCGTAGCGACCGGAATTGGCGGAGCTCAAGATTCAATATTTAAAAATAGAGACATATCCGGAGTTATGGGGTTGAATAAACGCGATTCAAACGCAAAAATGTTCGAGCAAGTCTCAATGAAAAACATTGAGCAAAAAGAAGAACAAAAATATTCAGACAATATAATAGACTTGCCGGGAAACGACGATTTAATCCAACCCCAGGTTTCTGAATATATTGAAAAGCCAAAGAGAAAAGCCGGATCGTTTTTCGACATGTTTACGTCCAGACACAAACGAGATTCGATAAAAACCGAAGAAGATTATTCGTCTTTGGAAGTTCGAAAAAACGTTTTTAAAGAACGTAAAGACGAATTATCTGAATCTGAACTTCAAGACGATCTCGAAATACCTTCTTGTTTTAGAAAAAAGAAATAGACGGAATGGCTTGCTTTGATGCGATAATTGTTGCTATAATAACCGGTTGCTTTCCCATATTAGCCCTCTTATTGTCGAAATTCTCCGGTCTAATAAATAAGAAAAATGAGCGTTCTGTCTCATCAGCTTACGAATGCGGCTTTGAGAAAAAAGACAATAATTTTCAATACATCGGGAATATGGTTATTATTACGCTATCTATTATAATAGAGCTAATAGTCGTCTTATTATTTCTATGTTGTATGTTTAATATACAATCCCTAACTTTGTATGGAAAAGTATGCGCGCGAATATTATTATCCATATTGATTATATCGATAATTTTATCATATAAATGCTTAGCTAAAGACTTAAAAAAGAGGAGACCGTTTTTTACCGCTTGAGCTTTTTCGAATTTATTAAGAAGGTATAAGTCTATTAAGTTTTGTATTAGACTTGTCAAGGTGGAGAGCGAGCAAAGCGAGCGGACCTTGACAAATCTTCAGGGCGGATATGGTAAAATCGAAGAATACCATATTCGCCCTTTTGGAAAACGTATTAGCCCCACGCTCTTATTCGTTAAATGAAATCTATTAGAGTCTTCTAAGAATTTATTAGTATTAAACAACATGTTATGTTTTCCTTTCAAATAAAGATTGATTATAAGGTATTCAAATTAGGTTTGATATAGACGGCCAACTTCCCCGCCTATATTTTTAGGATACCTTATTGCTTCCATGAAATACAAAAACTTTTTTGTCCCCTAAAATTTTATGCGAATTTTAACAATTAAGAGAACAACAAGACTTATTTTGGATAGGCGATAAATGTGTTATCATAAAAAAAGACGGTTGGTTTTTCCTAGTTATTATGAGAGAAGAGAAAAAGACTGAAAAGTTAGACGAAAGCGGACAAGAGCCTATTGAAAATAATGCGGAAGATCTTCGAGCGAAAGCGTCAGATTTAGAGGACAAGTTATTACGTTCCGTTGCCGAAAATCAGAATTTAAGGAAAATATGCGAAAAAGAAAAAGCTGATATATCCAAATATTGTATTTCGGCTTTCGCAAAAGATATATTAATTGTTAGGGACAATTTAAGCCTAGCGCTTTCAAACTGCGATAAAGATAACAATATTGTCGAAGGCGTGAGATTGACTCTTGCGGAATTAGACCGAATTCTCGAATCTTATGGAATAAAAATAATAGAAGCCTTAGGGAAAGAATTTGATCCGAACATTCATCAGGCGATAATTGAGATAGAGGATAACGCAAAATCTCCCGGGATTGTTGTCAAAGTTATGCAAGAGGGATTTATTATCAACGGAAGGTTATTGCGTCCGGCTCTTGTCGGAGTTTCTAAAAAGTGCTCTTGAAGTTGTTTAATACTCTATCAGGGAAAAAAGAAATTTTTAAGCCGATAAGCGAAAACAATATAAAAATGTATGTTTGCGGGCCGACTGTATATGACAAGGCTCATATTGGAAACGCTAGGCCGGCAGTTGTTTTTGACGTTTTATACAGAATATTAAAATATATATACCCAAAAGTTACTTATGTCAGGAATATAACGGATATAGACGATAAAATATATCAGGCCGCTATTAAAAAGAATGTTGCGATACATGAACTTACGGGAAAAAATACCAAAGAATATCATGAGGATATTTCGAAACTCAACGTTTTGGCGGTTGACATAGAACCGAAAGCGACTGAGCATATTCCAGATATTATACAATTTATAGAAAAACTAATAGAAAACGGGAACGCTTATTTGGCCGATAACCACGTATATTTTGACGTTTCTTCATTTGAAAATTATGGAAAACTTTCCAAGAAAAATATTGAGGAATTAAAAGAAGGAGCGAGAATCGAAGTTTCCGAGTCGAAAAGAAACCCAATGGATTTCGTCCTTTGGAAACCTGTCGACGAAAAATTTAATTTCGGATGGGAAAGCCCATGGGGAAAAGGGCGGCCGGGATGGCACATAGAATGTTCCGCAATGTCTTCAAAATATTTGGGAGAGATTTTTGACATACATGGCGGAGGCATAGATTTGGTATTTCCGCATCATGAAAATGAAATTGCTCAATCTTGCGCGATAAATAGAAGAGAAACAATTGCAAATTATTGGATGCATAACGGACATTTAAACGTTAACGGAACAAAAATGTCAAAGTCTCTAGGAAGTTTCTTTACGGTTAACGAATTATTAGAAAAATTCGACGGAGAAACGCTTCGAATGGCTTTTCTAATGACGCATTACGCTTCTCCTATGGACTTTTCTATGGAGACTCTAAAACAAGCTAATAACATACTTAATAGATGGCAAAACGCAATCAAAAGCATAGAAATAGAGGACTCCGCGGAGATTGCTCAAGACGTTCTAGCCGCTCTTTTGGATGACATGAATACTCCAAAAGCTATAGCTTTACTTTCCGAAACAGTTGACAAAATAAATAAAGGCGACATAAAATTAGCGACCGTATTTATAAATACCTGCCGAAAACTTTTGGGGATATTAACGAAGAATCCAAAAGATTGGTTTTGTTCTGTATCGCCTGAAAAGAAAAAATGGTTAGAGGAAAAAATAAGACAAAGGCAAATAGCGAAAGACAAAAAGGATTACAAATTAGCTGACGAAATTAGGAGCGAGTTGGCGGATTGCGGAATAATAATTGAGGATACGAAGAATGGGGTTGATTGGAAAACTAAACTCTAAAAACTTTACTCTTTTTATAATTTCTTTCTTTGGCATAGGATTAATTTCAAGAAAAATGCCTGGGACCGTCGGTTCCGCTTTCGCGACTTTTCTTTCTATATTTTTAGTCAAAAATCCTAATACTCTACTACTTTTACTCATTGCCTTTTTTATTGCCGGAGTTATATTATGCGATTATTTTGTAGTAAAAATGGAATTCGCTCAAAACAAAGATCCTGGTTATATAGTCATAGACGAAGTTTGCGGTATATTATTAGGAACGTATTTCTTGCAAATATTTGGATATGCTTCGGCATTCTCGTTGATTACAAATTTTGCTATATTTAGATTTTTCGATATTTTAAAGCCGCCTCCTATAAAAAATATTGAAAACGCAATGAAAAACAACCAAAAAACAATAGCTCTTGGAATAATGCTTGACGACATATTAGCTTCGCTTTTCGCTACTGTATCTCAGATACTAATTCTCAAAATAATTAATTTGTTGTATAATCCTTAAGCTTCTATATCTTCCGGCTATTTAGATGACTAAAATAAAACTCTTAGACAACGAAATAATAAATCAAATAGCCGCTGGAGAAATAATCGAAAGGCCTGGCTCGGCATTGAAAGAGATAGTTGAAAATTCCATAGACGCTTCCGCGAAAAATATCGATATATTCCTAAAAAATGGAGGAAAATCAGGAATAATAGTAGAGGACGACGGAGTTGGGCTATCTAAAGAAGATTTGCAAATGTGTATAAAAAGACATGCGACTTCGAAACTTAGCGATATTAATTTATTCAATATCAAAAGCTATGGGTTTCGGGGAGAAGCTATCCCGTCAATCGCATCCGTCAGCGCTTTTTCAATCGAATCGAAAGGATTTGGAATATCCGTAAGATTCTCTAAGGAATCCGAAATTTTCCCTTCTCCAATTCAAAGAACAAAGGTTTGCGTTGAAGACTTATTTTCGTCTCTTCCCGTTAGGCTGAAGTTTTTAAAATCAGAACAAGCCGAATTTTTAAATTGCGTAAATATCATAGAAAATTTTGCTCTGACCAGAGCAAATACAAATTTTTCGCTCTCGACTGATAAAAAAACAATACTTTTATTTAAAAACGATTCTGTTGAAGATAGATTATCCAGAATATTCGGAAGAGAAATGTTTAAAAAATCAATATATTTCGAAGAAAGCGACGATAAAATGAGAGTATACGGATATTTATTTCATCCGATGGATAATAGGTATTTTCAGACTTTTCAAAAAATATTCGTGAATAATAGATACGTAAAAGACAAAATAGTTTCCTCCGCAGTAAAAACCGCGTATAAAGACCTAATTCCATCTGGGCGATATGCCATAGCCGCGATATTTATAGAAATCGATCCTTTTTACGTCGACGTAAATATCTCGCCAACAAAATCGGAAATAAGATTCAGAGACGCTTATTATACTCAGAAATTTTTAACAGATGCTATTTCTAAAAATCTTAGGAAATTCGATAGGGTCGCGATCGATTTTAACGCTTCTTATATAAACAAGCCGAAGACAATAGAAAACGAAAATAACTCGCCTATAGTCATAGACGAAAAAGTTATGAATTTTTTAGGAAACAAACCCGTATTTAACGAAAATAATTTTAGCAAAACTATAGGAATAATCAATCAAATAGAGGAGGTTGAGCGAAAAGAAGGGAATCCTTTTGATAACCCGCAGAATATAGATGCTCCGCTTAAAGAAATAATAGAAACAAAAAGTAACTTTTTCGGAACGGCAGTTTGCCAAATCTTTAATTCGTATATAATTTCGGAGAAAGAAGACGAGATAATAATAATTGACCAACATGCGGTTCACGAGAAAATAACTCAGACAAAAATACTAAGCGAAATAAACTCGAAAAATAAACAATATTTAATAACATCGGAAAGTATAGAACTAACCGAAAGTCAAATTAATTTTGCGGGGAAAATAATAGATATTTTACAAGATTGCGGATTTTCAATAAAAATAGTTCAAAAATCAATAATAATCTCCGCCATACCGACAGTTTTAAACGACCATGAAGCGAAGAGTTTCATAATAGACATATTATCGTCAAACGAGGAATTCTCTGACGGAGTATTGATAATTGACATTATAAAAAAGAAAATCGCCAATAAAGCCTGCCACAACAGCATAAGATTCGGACGAAAATTATCAATTCAAGAAATGAACGAAATAATAATTCAAATGGAAAAAACCGATTCAATTCATCAATGCAACCACCACAGACCTTCATTCATCTCTATATCTAAATCCCGATTAGGAAAAATGTTCGAAAGAAATTAGCGAGTTAATAGCTTCAGGAATTCGGAATAGTATTATGATTATTCTCGCTTTATTAAAAGGTTGAAAACATTAATTTATAGCTCTTTTACCCCAGATACAGAATGAGCGAAAAGTTTAACGTATTAACTATTTATTAATCAAATCATATTACAATATTAACATAAGGTTATGAATTGTCTGCAGTTTTTAGGAGACGTATACTATGAATTATAAATTTTTAATATTTACCGGGACTATGTGTATCTGTTCTTGTCCTGCTTTTTCAGCCGTTTTGGAAGACGTTTCAGAGAATATTCCCGTTACGGAGCCAGCTCAAGTTGAACAACCGCCACAACTGGGCGCTTCGCAACGGGTGGGAATTGGTGGCAAAAAGAAAATAAGCAGATCAGTTTTTGATCAATTTAAAATCCCCGAGCAAAAACAAAGAACTTGCCAAGAAGCTTTAGATCAATCTATTGCGGATGGAAGCGGCATATTGGACTTAAGCGCTACTACGGATTTTGCTCAAAACGGTTGGGCTGCGATCGAAGCGTTTTTAAGGAAAATAAAAGAAACTAATTCGTTTGGAACATATTCTAAAAATCTCAGCGTAGATTTATCAAAAACTAATGTTACTCCCGAAATATTATCAATGTTAATGGAGCGAGCAAAATTAGATGGCCTAACTTTAATTTTGAATCTTTATTATAACAAAACTATAGGCGACGAAACGATTGACGTTATTGGATCGTTCTCGAACATCTACTCTATCATATTACGCGGAACGAATATTAGCGACGTAGGTATAGCTAAATTCAACGCGATTTTAGAAATGTCGGGGATTGGAGTATTGCATAGCGTAGACGTATCCGAGACGAATGTTTCTCCAGGCGGAGCTAAAGTTCTGGCAGAGCAGATGCAAAAAGCGATTGAGGCATGGAAAATTCAGAATCCCACCTCGACTTATAATATTAAGGGAGCTGGAGTTATTTACGAAGAATCTTCATTCGTAAAAGTCCCTCGTAAAAGACAGGGTCTAAAGCCAAATCTAGCGGTGCAAAATACGCAAACGCCTAGTTCGTCAACTATTGTCGCTTCACCGTCTCAGCCAACAGAGCAGGGAATATCTTTGGAAAGCTCTACGGAAATTATTTCTGATCAACAACCTCTCCTCGAAGAGGCTCCGGAGTCCATAGCTTTGAACACTCAAGAAGTATTGGAACCGGCGGGTCTAAACGCGGAAGTTCCTATAACGGATCCAGGCGTTGGTTCTGAACTTGTTGAGGTATTAGAATGATTTGTTTTGGATAAGAACATAGAAAACCCAATATATTTCGATATATAGATGGGTGACTTAGGACGCGTACCAGCTTTGTGTACCAACGCAGGTTTCCTCAAAATTCTGTGCATGGGAAATTTTATGTGCCGAATTCTTTGTCAAAAATTCAGGTTAATTAATCGCATAAATCTTGTTTCGCATATATCTGAAGAAATTAAAAATACCCCTGTTTTTAATTTATATTCGAAACCGAAAGCTAATAAAATCAAGTAAAGTCGGTTTGTTACTTTTATTTAATTAGGCGATTAATGCATTTAAGTAAACGCTTTAACATAATTATAACCAACCCAGTGGGTTGATAAAGCCTTTTGCTTCCCCATCTATTGGGAAGCGCTTGTTCAATAATAGGCATTCTAATTCTCGCGGTTTATTTAATAATTCCCTCTTTATTATGATATATATTTTCTCGTCGTAATTTGCTTTATACATTATTTCTATATATGCATTATTTTCTTCGTCTATTATTTAGCTACATATTTTTACAGCTTTTGTTAATTCTACTAATTTAGATGTTTTTTTGTTGTTCTCTTCTTTTTCTCTTGTTATCATTTTTACAAGATCCTTTCTGAAAGGGATTTTGTTTCAATAGCTATATCTAAAAAGTATAGCTTCCGAAAGAAAGGATCTCAATCGTTTTTTAGAATCCAGATAAACTATTTTGGGGACCTTGGGGGCAACTTAGGGGACGTTTTCCAACAGCAACCCATTGGATTTCCTAAGTTGCCCCCATGGGCCCAGTTTTTTTAATCGAAAAATATTTTTATATATTTTTAAATTTTTTGTTTTTGCCTATATATTTTTTAATGTAGCTGGGTTATAGGGATAGGCACATCCCTATATAATAACAGAAGGGTCTAATAAAAAAAGATGGCAAAAATGAAAGTAAAAATATTAGCGTTAACTACGTTATTAGTAGCAACAGTAAATTGCATGGAAATAGCATTACCAAAGATGGAGGAAACGCCGGAATTTCAGCAACAAATAAGATATTACGAAAAGTATATCGAGTGTTGGTTTGAGGAAAAAGAAGAAATGAAGAAAAATGTTCGGAATTGAGTAGGATAGTAGTAATGGCACGGGATAGAGATAAGAGGGGGGATAGTTGTTTTGAGTCCAAGAATACTCTCTGAAGGGAAACGATTATATAATAAAGGAAACAACAGAGCATTGTATGTTTGCGAAAGACGTAAGGAATGCTTTGTTAGAGATTGGTATTGATTTAGAAAGGGGATATGAAATGAAAAAAGTAAATGTAATGATAGGATAATAGGAAACCTAGGCATGATGATGCTAGTAGATAAAAGAAAAAATAACATAGAAAACGTAGCTGAGTACTTCAGTCATTGCGAATCGAAAAACATAGAAGAAAATGATAATAAAGAGTTAAGTATTCGCCTAAAGAAAATCTATCTTAAGGATAAATCCTTATCCCATATCCTAAAATTATCGTTACCATCTTGTCCTTCTCGATACTTCTTAATCTCTTTTGTAGCTACTCCTATTGTTAACAGAAATATCCTCGTATCTCTTCTTTAGTTCTGGAAACTCTATTTGTAATATATGCGCATGTTCTACTCTTATGTTTCCTCTATTTTATATTGACATCTCATATTTAGAGCATACTTCTTGGATTATACTCTTCAGTATGTATCCCTATTTGGTTACGTAAAATAGTTCCGTATGCTCCCTGCCTACCTAGTATTATACTATTTTCTTTCTATTCTAACATATCTGTAGAAGTAAGTATAAAATGTGGGATAAACATGCTATGAAACGCTGTTTGGTATTCTGCTTAAGCAAAATATCTTCTTGCTCAGAACTTAAATTCCCACTCTACATAAATTACAGAGCATACTTTTTCTTTGTTTTATATGTGGTATTATACTATATAAATGGGCGGGGAAAGGTAGACGCGCAAAAATGAGTACGCCAACAATTGATTACAACTTAATTATGGAATTTGCGCGTTATGAACAATGTAAGCGAGAAAGTCATGGAAGAAGACAAAATTAGATATTTAGAAGCGATACAAGGCACAATTAATCGGATGGCAAGCAATTCATTTGCCATCAAGAATTGGTTTGTAGTGTTGTTTGGGGGATTGTTGACAATTTTCTTTAAGCAACATGAAATTTGGGTTCCAATTGTTGGTATTGTTATAACAATATTTTTTGCGACTCAGGATGCTTATTATTTGTATTTAGAAAGAAGCTATAGAAACCTGTATGCTTTAGCGTTGAAAGACGAAGTTGAATTGTTCGATATGGATACAACAAAAGTAAGAACGCATGTTTTATACGTCAAATCTTTTGGGTCGTTTTCTATAATAATTTATTTTGTTTCTCTTTTGTGTTTTGCTATCTTATTATTTATAAAATAAGCAGTTTTGAGAGTACATTTAATGAAAAGACAGGTATTTTTTAGTTTTCACTATAAAGCTGACGCGTGTCGCACTGGTCAAATTAGAAACATAGGAGTCCTAGAGGGCGGAAAAATAGTTTCTGATAATGATTGGGAAAAAGTAAGAGGAGGTAGTTATGATGATATTCAACGTTGGATTAATGAGCAGCTAGACAAAAGATCTTGCACAGTTGTTTTGATTGGGACAGAAACCGCTAACAGGGATTGGATTAAGTATGAAATAATGAAAAGCTGGGAACTAGGTAAAGGGCTTGTTGGTATATATGTCCACAACTTAAAAGATCCGCAAACCGGCTGTTCTCAGAAAGGAAAAAATCCTTTTGACAATGTTATTCTTCAGAATGGAGCTACGCTAAGTTCTGTCATAAAACCTTATGATCCACTACCATCTGATGCGTATAACTGTATAAAAAACAACATCGAGAGCTGGATAGAGGAAGCGATCGAAAGAAGGCCAAGAAACATCCAGTTAATGCAAAGTAGTAGGCAATATCTATGCGAGAAAATATTTAGGAATGGCATGTGAATGTTAATTCTAAAGATGAGCAGAAGTATCAAGATACTTAAAAAGTATTGCTTAAACGCACGATCTGTACTAAACTGAATAAATAAGCGTTTTTTTATATAAAGTTATGGTTTGCAAATTCTTAAAATTTTCTAAATCATCTATTGGGCAAGCCAGTCGTATAACTTTATTTTCATCCCGATCTCGTCGCAATTAAACGAAAAAATATTTTAGTTTTCTTTGATTTTTGAGGTTTTGGATTATGTTTATAAAAAAGTTTTTAAATTTGCCATTTTGCGTTATATCTCTTTTTATACTAACGTTGTGTTTTGGCAATAGCGTTAGCTTTGAAATAAAAACGCAGTTATATGCGATAAGTTTGTGTTTGAAGGACTTAATAGTTTTTGTCCTTCCGCTTTTGATATTTTCTCTCGTTATGTCGGGAATCTTAAATTTGAAGAACGAATCTTGGAGAATCGTTTTAATATTGATTCCTCTTGTTTGTCTGTCAAATTTCGCAGCGTTTTGGACGTCATATATCTTTACGGTTCCAATTTTGAAGTTCGGAATATTAACTATTTCCGAGTTGAGCCAAGAGAACGGCTTGCCTCCCGCATGGAGCGTTTATATATGCAAACTTGTTAGCAACGATATTGCGTTGCTGTCAGGATTAACGTTTGGGATAGCGGGAAACTTCATAAAATTAAAATTCATCGATACGATATCTCAGAAATTGTTGCTCGTCTCGAACTTTATTTTGAAAAAAGTAATTTGTCTAATTCTGCCATTGTTTATCCTTGGGTTTATTATAAAAATGCAACACGAGGGGGCTTTAACGCTTGTTATTAAAGAATATTCGAAGCTTCTTTTGCTCGTCGCAATTTTGTCGTATGGATACATGTTTTCCGCAATATATTTTCTATGCGGAAGGCGTATCTCTATGGCGATAGAAAAGTTTAAGAACCTGATACCTGGAATTTTAATCGGATTTTTCGGCATGTCGAGCATAGCGGCTTTGCCAACGACAATCGAGGGCTGCCAAAAGAACTTAAAGGATAAAAATATAGCTAGTTTTGTCGTTCCTGCGGCGGCAAATATGCATCTTTTGGGAGACTGCTTTGCTCTTCCGATAATAGGATTAGCGCTTATGGTTTCTTTTGGCTATGGCATTCCAAGCGTTCAACAGTTTTTGGTATTCTCGATTTACGGAGTTGTTGCGAAATTTGCCGCGGCTGGAATTCCTGGCGGAAGCGCAATAATTTTTGCTCCGCTCTTTGAGAATGTGTTTGGATTTTCGGCTCCGATGTTAACGGCCGTCACGGCTATATACGTTCTCTTCGATCCTGTCGCAACCTCGGCAAACGTTTTTGGGCATGGAATGTTCGCTATATTTTTTGAAAAGGTTTCCGCAAAGATTTTAAGAAAATCTAAATTGCGATAGATTGGTCTTTTATGTCTAACCTTAGAATTCATTTCTGGAGGTTAGGCAAGAAATTCATTGTCTGTATAAAACTTGTCCGAAATTGTTATGACTTAAATCTGGATAATATATCTTCCTCCGAAGATGCAAAGGAATAATTCTACAATAAAGAAAACTCTGTACTATTGCGGATTCAGATCGTATTATTCTACTATAAGTTTATATATAGAGAATTGTCGCTTAGAAAAGTGAATAATTTAAAAAATAACGTTATTTTTACAGTTTTCATTTTCTTATTCGCAACGTCTATTACTACGGCTATATCGTTTTATTTGTTTGGAAGAGAGAATCAGAAATCAGACGTTATAAAGATAGCGGTTATAGACGCCGAGAAGTTAAAAAATAATGCGAGATGTTTTAGAGCGCATGAAAAAATCGCGAAAATGTTATCGGAAGTCATTGCCAGAATGAAAATTTCCGAAGACGAAATAAAATCCGAATATGAAGCATTAAAAGATAATGAAAAATTAAACGACAATCAAAAAAGACAACAAGTCAGTCAAATAGAAAATAAGTGGACTGAAATTTCTAATAAATATAACATAGAGATACAAAATATAAAAAACATGGATTTGAAATTGTCAGAATATCTAGAAAACAAATTAAATAATATAGTGTCTCGAGTTTCCAGAGTTTGGAAGATAAGCGTAGTATTAAATAAGGAAACGAAAGATTCTATTATAGTATTCTATAATTCTAAAAATATTGATATAACAAATTTGGTAGTAAGAGAGTTAAACAAACAAATTCCAATAGTAAATTTTAAAAAGGTATTGAATGATTAATTCCAAATTTTATACTCAAAACCGCTTTTTTAGTCTTCGGGACATATGCAGTATTTTAGGCGTTTTTGTGCCAGAGCAATGCAATTTGGATAAAAATATAACTTCCATAGCAAAATTAAACGAAGCCGCCGAAACGGATATTACGTTCTTTCATAATCAAAAATATTTGGAAGATTTAAAAAACACTAAGGCTTACGCTTGTATACTTTTAGACAAGTTTAAAAAATACTTGCCAAGCAACGTCGTTCCTGTCGTCGTTAATCAGCCATATTTGGCTTTGGCTCTTCTTTTAAAAGAGTTTTATTCGATAAAAGGTTACGATATTAGAGAAACCTTTATATCGAAAAATGCGAGCGTCTCTAAAAAAGCAAAAATAGGAAACAATTGCCACATATCGGATTTCGTTTTTATAGAAGATGACGCGATGATAAAAGATGGGACTTTTATTGGGCCAAATGCAGCTATCTTACGAGGAACGGAAATAGGCGAGAATTCTCATATAGAATCCAACGTAACCATAGGTTTCTCGAAAATAGGCAACAACGCCTATATAAAAACAGGAACAAGAATAGGCCAACAAGGTTTTGGTTTTTATATGGGGAAAGAAGGAATCGTCGACATACTACAAATAGGAGTTGTAGTAATTGGAAACAATACGCAAATAGGAGCTAATTGCACTATAGACAGGGGAAGTATTGGAGAAACAAGAATAGGAGATAACGTAAGAATAGACAATATGGTTCATATAGCCCATAATGTTGAGATTGACTCAAACAGCGTAATTGCCGCTCAAACAGGAATAGCGGGAAGCTCTAAGATTGGAAAATATTGCGTTTTTGGCGGACAGGTCGGAATAGCGGGTCATATAGAAATTGGAAATAGCGTAACAATAGCCGCTCAGTCCGGAGTTATGAGAGATGCCGACCCCAATAGTAAAATTGCGGGAACTCCAGCGCAAAACATTACAAATTGGCATAGACAAAGTGTTCTGTTAAAAAAACTATTAAAGCAAAGGATATCCGCCCCCAAAGGGCTCTTCGCAAGAATAAAACAATGCCTCTTTAAAATCTAAGCATACCAAAAACTATATATTTCCTTTTGGAACGAAAAAACAAAAGATCAATTTACGAAGCGTGTTGTCAAGGGCAAATAGCGAACAAAGAGAGCGTCCCTTGACAACTCGAGCGGAGTAAATTGGTATAATGGAGTTCCCCCAAAAGGAAATGTATAAATAAAGGTATGGAGAAGTTATTTTGGAGCGGAGATTTTAGATATAGCGCAATCCTCTATTAGTCAAGACTCTTCCGCGAGGGGTTTTTTGTATAAGACCTTGTTGGATTAGGTATGGTTCTATGACCTCTTCTATAGTGTTTGGAGATTCGCAAAGAGCTGCAGAGATTGTGTCCAATCCCACGGGGCCGCCGTTAAATAAATCTTTTATAATTCCTAAGTATTTTTTATCTTCAGAATCTAATCCCAGCGGATCAACGTTAAGTTCGTCAAGAGAATTCCTAGCCGCGTCTTCGGTTATTATTGAGATATTTAAAACGCTTGCGAAATCGCGAACTCTTCTAAGCAACCTATACGCTACTCTCGGCGTTCCCCTGGCTCTTCTTGAAATTTCCAAAGCTGCGTTTTCTTCTATTTCAAATCCGAGAAGCGTCGCGTTTCTCTCTATAATATAAGCCAATTCTTCCGTCGTATAAAATTCAAATCGGAGCGGAATGCCAAATCTTTCTCTAAGAGGCTGAGATAAAAGCCCCAGCCTCGTAGTTGCCGCAACTACCGTAAACTGCGGAATATCAAGCCTTAAAGACTTTGCGGCTCGCCCTTCGCCAATTATTATGTCTATTTTGAAATCTTCCATCGCAGGATACAACATTTCTTCAACGGCAGGCTGCATCCTATGTATTTCGTCTATAAACAAAACGTCTTTTTCCTTCATATTCGTCAAAATAGCGGCCAAATCCCCTGTTTTTATCATGACAGGCCCAGACGTTATTTTTATAGAGGAATCCATTTCGTTAGATATAATCTGAGCCATAGTCGTTTTTCCAAGCCCAGGCGGGCCGGAAAGAAGAACGTGATCAAGAGCTTCTCCTCTTGTTTTTGCCGCTTTTATAAAAACGTCTAGGTTTTTGCAAATGCTTTTTTGCCCCGTAAAATATTCTAAAGTTTTTGGGCGGAGCGCTCTATCGGCAAAAGCGTCTTCGGTTATCAAATTTGGCGAGATTATTCTTTCCATATTTGAATTATATTGAATAACCCTTTTATATGCAAAATTATTATCGTATCGTCATTTCAAAAATTTTATTTGCCAGAGTTCTTGATCGCTTTTTAGAATGCAATTTTGGTAAGAATTAAACTCTTCTTTTAATAAATAATAAAATAAGCTACCCACAAGCCTGTTTCTGAAAGGTTAGAATTTTAAGGGATTCGCCATATAGAAACAGAAGCTAATATTAGAGCGATAATTTCTAATTATCAAAATGACTGAGAATCAAAAATATGGTTGTTTGGAAGCGGTTCTCTAGCCTCTCCATAGCCGTTTCGCGCGTCTTACGACGGAAATATTGGGACTCTTCAGAGAAAAATTAACTAATAAACTCTGGTTGCGATTTCCACAAGATTCAAAAGTAAAATTACTATGTTTTTGCGAACCCAACCGCTTCTCCTAACTCATGGAAACGAGAATATTCTACAATGGCAATAGAACGATTAGACGAGCGGGAAGAGCTATAAGATCCAGTATTCTATCTTAAACGCTTCTCTGCCAACAGTATTTTAGTAACGCAATCTAAATCTCCTTTACGCGAAAGACAGTAAATGGCTTCCTTCTTGAAGCTACAGGCATATGCCCTACAATAACCGCAATTAAAGGTTTATTGAAATACGTTCTCTCGATTGTTTCTACACAATATAGTTAACTTAAAATCGAAAAGAAGACGTCTAACCGATTTGTCAAGGTAGAAAGCGCAGCGGACCTTGACAAATCTTCAAGGCGGATATGGTATAATTTCCCCCATACCATATCCGCCCCTTGGCAACATATTCGATGATTTATCAAATTCTGAATAATGAATATCCGTATCCCAAAACTCCTTAGCAGTTAAAGGTATTTTCTTAGAATTTTTAAAGAATTTATTGGTATTAAACAACATGTTATGTTCTCCTTGATAATAAAGATGGATTATTTAGAATATCCAAAATTTGTCTTTTGGACAAAGAAATCTTAAATATCCGATGGGTTTGATATAGACGATCAAATCTCCGCCTATGTTTTTAGGATACCTTATTGCTTCCATGAAATACAAGAACTTTTTTTGTCCCCTAAAATTTTATGCAAATTTGCAGAAATCAGAACATTTAGAAACGGGGTTTTATAAATAAATCTCTTTTAACAAATACCCGGAGTAATAAGGCTAAAATTACTTTTTAAATATCAAAGTCGCGTTAGTGCCGCCAAAGCCAAAAGAATTGCTCATTACGCAAGGCAGAGGTTTTTCTTGAGGAACATTTGGAGTCAGGTTTATATCGCAACCTTCGTCTGGGTCGTCTAAATTTAAGGTTGCGGGGATTATACCCTCTTTCATCGCCAATAAACAAATTATCGCTTCGACAGCTCCGGCTGCTCCCAGCAAATGTCCCATGGAAGATTTCGTAGACGAAACGTTTAATTCGTAAGCATAATCGCCAAATAGAGATTTTATTGCGTTTACCTCTGCTATATCTCCCGGAATAGTAGAGGTTCCGTGGGCGTTTATATAGGATATTTCCGTTTTTGAAATTCCAGCGTCTGCAAGCGCGTTTTTCATGGATAAAATAGCCCCTTTTGATTCCGGATCTGGAGCCGTTATATGGTATGCGTCGCATGACGCTCCGTATCCTATAATTTCCCCATAAATATTAGCTCCTCGGATTTTTGCTGATTCGAACGATTCTAACGTTAAAATCCCCGCTCCTTCGCCAACAATGAAGCCGTCTCTTAGTTTATCCCAAGGTCTTGAGGCTTTTTCCGGAAAATCGTTAAACCCCGTTGAAAGAGCTTTTGCCGCGGCAAAGCCGGATACCCCGAGTCTACAAACGGCAGCCTCCGCTCCCCCGGCTATTGCAAAGTCGACATAGCCGTTTTGAATTAATCTGAACGCCTCGCCAATGCTATGACTTCCTGCAGCGCAAGCTGACACTACTCCATAGTTTTGCCCTTTGAAGCCGTATCTCATAGCAACGTGTCCTGAAGCTAAATTAATAAGAACGGAAGGAATGAAAAAAGGGCTTACTCTTCTCGCTCCTTGAGCATGCAATACGACGGAAGTATCGTATAATCTCGAAACCCCGCCTATTCCAGATCCTATAATAACCGCCGTCTTATTTCTTTGGTCTTCGGTTAATTCGGAAAATCCGGAGTCTAAATACGCTTGCTCGGATGCGCATATAGCGTAAATTATAAACTGGTCAATTTTTCTCTGTTCCGAGGGGGAAAGATATGAATTAGGGTTGAAATCTTGTTCGCCTTTTTTTATTATTCCTGCGATTTGAACGTTAAGGTCTGATGCGTCAAAACAATCGATCGGTCTAATTCCGCTTTTTCCGCTAATTAAATTTTCCCAAGTAAATTTAACGTTATGCCCAAGAGGCGAAACGCACCCAAGCCCAGTTACGACAACCCGTCTCTTCAATATTGCGCACTCCTGAAGTTATTTCCCCAACGCCTCGAGATATTTCACCGCGTCGGCTACAGTCGCGATTTTTTCAGCTTCGTCTTCGGGAATTTCACAGTTAAATTCTTTTTCGAATTCCATTATTAACTCAGCTTGCTCAAGACTATCCATCCCCAGATCGTCTTTAAAACTCGCGGATTCTACGACTTTACTTGAGTCTATTTTTAAATTGTTTACTATTATGCTTTTTATTTTTTCAAAAGCTTTCATTATTCGTCTCTCTTTAAGATTATTAAATCAAAAAACTATAGCAAGAATGTAAACTATTGCAATGAAAAAATCAAGTTTTAAATTTCTAAAGAACGCTCCATGATTTGCTCTTTTGCAAACGCCTTCCTATTTCTTATCCAAAGGGCGGATATGATATTTTTTAATTATACCATATCCGCCCAAAAAGATTTGTCAAGGTTCGCTGCGCTTTCTACCTTGACAAATCGGTTTTCGTTATCTCAAGAATGTTTGATTTTCCTTGCATTTGTTGCCGTTAAATTTTAAAATGTTCCAAGCGAGCATTTTAAATCCCCCCAAATTTAAATAAATTTTATGTAAATAATCGTCAATATGGAATTATGATAGCAATGTTACTTCTCTTAAAGTATAGAACTTTAGGAACAAACAAGCAGTAGCAAATTTATATAGGCTAGCGATAATAATTAAATGGCTGATTAGAGAGCTATATTCTCTGTATTATAATATATTATAGTAAGCGGGAATTTAGGAATATTTTACTCTAATATAAAAACCTAATACTTAGAATATCTAAAAATGCATAAGAGGAAAAAGTTTATCAGAAGGTAGATAACTATTTTAATCTGCTTTGCAAGTCTTTTTCAAATCTATCGGCTTTAGCAAAATAGTCAATTTCAAAATCCCTACTATCGATTAGAAATTCAGCGTATAATGCTATATGCTCGAATTAAAAAGTGATGTTTTATGTCAATAATAAAGAATGTTTTCGCAAGGGAAATTTTAGACTCGAGAGGCCTGCCGACAATAGAAACCGAGGTTATCTTAGAATCGGGGATTACTGGACGGTCGGCGGTTCCGTCCGGAGCTTCTACGGGATCATTTGAAGCGTTAGAACTTAGGGACGGAGGAACAAGGTTTTTGGGAAAAGGCACGTTAAGCGCTGTTAAAAACGTTAATACGATACTTTCTCCCGCTTTAATTGGCAATGATTCGACCAATCAAAATCTTATAGATAAAATTATGTTAGAGTTAGACGGAACAGATAATAAATCAAAATTAGGAGCAAACGCGATATTATCTGTCAGCGTAAGCTGCTGCATAGCGGCCGCGAATTATTTTGATATTCCTCTTTATAGATATATCGGAGGTCTTGCGGGAAGAGCATTACCAAAACCTATGATGAACATATTGAACGGCGGAGCTCATGCCGACAATAAAATAGACGTTCAAGAGTTTATGATTATTCCTGCGAAGTCCTTGTCTTTTAAAGAATACGTAGTCATTTGTTCTGTTATTTATCAAAATTTGAAGAAAATTCTAAAAGAAAAGGGATTGAACTCAAATGTTGGAGACGAAGGCGGAGTCGCTCCGAGTCTTTCGTCTACGCGAGAGGCTCTTGACTTAATAACGTTAGCCATAGAAAAATCCGGATACAAACCGGGGGAAGATATTCAATTTGCTTTAGATGTCGCTTCCTCGGAGTTTTTTAATGATGGAAAGTATAATTTTGAAGGGAAAACAAGAACTCCAAAAGAAATGATTGATTTTTATTCTAAATTGATAAAAGAGTATCCTATAGCCTCAATTGAAGATCCGCTTGCCGAGGAAGATTGGAATTCTTGGAAGGATTTGACAAACGCTATAGGAGATTCGCTCCAAATAGTGGGAGACGATTTGTTTGTCACTAATAAGGAAAGATTGCGAAAGGGCGTTGATTTAGGAGCAGCTAACGCTATTTTGATAAAATTAAATCAAATAGGAACTCTGACGGAAACTTTGGAAACTATCGCCTTAGCGAAACAAAACAATTATAACGTCATAATTTCCCACAGATCCGGGGAAACATGCGATACGACTATCTCGGATTTAGCGGTTGCTACGTCGGCTCCGTATATAAAAACCGGAGCTCCTTGTCGCGGAGAAAGAATTGAGAAGTATAACAGGTTACTGCGTATAGAAGAGCGATTTAATTCCTGATTAAGGGGGATTTCGTTAAAAAGGGAACAGTTTGGGGTAGTAGCCTACTTGACGTTGGGTTTTATAATAAAGTAGGGATAACGTTTTACGCTCAGCTCAGTTTGAAAATATATTATCGTAATGACAATTGCTAAATTAGTTGAGGAATTGTAACTCCGTAATAAGATTTTTCATAAGTTACAAGAGAAGATTGCTCTATCTAAAATCAATTTTTGATAAATATTCTTCGCCGTTATCGTGTTAACTATAGACGATACTCTGAAGTTGAGCGCTTGCAAAATTAAAGCGAATAAGGAGCTATATGGAGAGTAAAAGCTAAGGATAGCGGCAATTTTTTGAAGTTAATAAAACATTAGTTTTTGAAAATTTTTAAATAAAAATATAACTGCGCTATAATGATTAATGATATGAGTAGAAACTTGACGTGAACAATTGATAGACGCAATGTCCTCGTTTGAGGTAAAAAATATTGTTCCAATAAATTTTTTAGGGTTTGATATTTCTATTACAAACTCGTCTTTGTTCATGTTGATTGTCGTAGGAATAATCGGAATTGTCTTTTTCTTAGGAACGTCCGATAAAGGACTAATCCCAAACAAGCTTCAAGCGGCGACAGAAAACGCTTTTTATTTTGTTGGGAATATAGTAAAAACCAGCATTTCCAAAAAGAGCGTCGAGTTTTTTCCATACGTTATCGCGTTATTTATGTTTATCTTATTCGGCAACGTAATAGGCTTGCTTCCGTTTTCGTTTTCATTTACAAGCCAAATAATAGTTACGTTTGGGATGGCGTTGATAGTATTTCTGTTGTCGCTTGTTCTTGGGATATGCGCTCAGGGAATAAAGTATTTTAAACGTTTTTGTCCCGCAGGAATTCCTGAATATCTAATTCCGTTTTTTATCGTAATTGAGTTAATGTCATTTTTGTTTAGGCCGATTAGCTTGGGGATTCGTTTGTTTGCTAATATGTTGGCTGGACATGTTATGATAGAGGTAATAGCAAGTTTTGCCGCGTCAATAGCCGGTATTCTAGCGTTATCTTATTTCGCGGCGATACCGATTATTATAAACGTGTTATTAAACGCATTTAAGCTTTTGGTCTGCGGATTGCAAGCTTATGTGTTTGTGGTTTTATCTTGCATATATTTGTCGGAGTCTATTGAAACTCCGGAGCATTAGTTGTTTTTAAAGGAGAAAAGAATGGATGTAGGAGCAGCAAAATTAATTGGAGCCGGAATAGCGGTAATAGGTCTTTTTGGCGTTGGAATAGGACTTGGAAATTTGTTTTCGTCTTTAATAAAATCAATTGCGAGAAATCCGTCGGCAAAAAACGATTTAATGTCCGCGAATATGTTGTGTTTTGCATTATTGGAATCAATCGCTTTATTGGCATTCGTCGTGGCTATGATTATATTATTCGCAAGTTAATATTATGATGCCTCAGTTAGATTCGTCCTCGTATTGTTCGCAATTATTCTGGCTATTTATTAGTCTTTCTGTTCTTGTTCTTTTATTTAAAAAATATTTTATACCGAGAATGAACTTGATCATCGAAAAAAGAGACGGACATATATCTAAATACAATTCAGAAATAGAAAAATTAGAATGCGACGTGAAAATATTGAGCGAAAATCTTAGAGAAATTCAAAATAACTCTATAATAAAATCCGCAGAAATGATACACGCTGCGACAAAAAAGTCTTCGGAGTTTCTTGACGAACAAATAAAAATAATAAAAAAAGAAAACGAAGAATTACTTAACGGAATAAAAAAGCGATTAGAAGAAGAAATAAAAAGTTTGGATTCGGCTTTTAAAACTCAAATAGAAATAACGTCTCAAATTATATTTAATAAACTTTTAGAAAGGAAAATTTAGGAATATGTTTGTTACGTCGATTTTTTATGATGTCCATACATATTTAATAATTAGCTTTATCCTTACGATATTCTTAATATTTAAATTTGCCTGGGGGAAAATTACACAATCTTTGCAAGCAAAAATTGACTCTGTGAGAAGTTTAATAGACAGTTTAGAAAAACAAAAAAAAGACGCAGAGGAGCAAATGGAAATATTAAAACGAGATCTGGAAGAATATAAGAAAATTGCTGAGACAAGCGTTTTCAATGCTCAAGCCGAGGCAAAAAGAATTTCAGAAAAGTCGTATATAATAGTAGAGTCCATAATATCTCAAAAGCAAGAAGAATATAAAGAAGTAATATCAAAAATAAAAGATAGTTTTTCCATTGAATTGCAGAATAGAATTATAAAATTAATAAAAAAAGAATTGATAAAAAAGATGAAAGAATCAAAAGATGACAGAGAAATACAAAATATTAGCATAAATAATTCAACTAAAATGATTGAGGATATTGTTGAAAGATATGCAAATAATTGCTAAGTTTTTTGGAGTAATTTGGTTAATACTATTATGCCTTTTCCCGGCTAGCTGCGATCAATCCAAGAATGCGAATGATGTTAGAGGAATATATGTCGGAGCTTCTAATAAAATTTTATCAATGATAGAAATCGCAAAAAAGTTATCGGCAAATGCTATGGTTATAGACATTAAAAACGATTTGGGAGAAGTTACCTGCGATTTAGGCGTTGGCTCTCAAAAGAAATATATATCGGATATTAAGGGGGTTATAAAATATTTGAAGGAAAACGGAATATACGCGATAGCTCGTATAGTTGCGTTCAAAGATCCTCTCTCCTCCGAAACTATGCCAGATTTAGTTATAAGAAACAAA
>JAITTR010000089.1 GCA_031286725.1 Holosporales bacterium
GGAGATAGAGCGTCTAGGAGGTCTGAAAAAATCTTTTGAAATACAGAAAAGCCGATAGCAAAATAGAAAAGAGGCAAAATAGTCCAAGTACTATTAAGAAAATGCTGTTTGTACCAGGAATCATTGATAATATAGAAAATACGAAGATTAGTAATGTACAAATTTTACTAAGATATATTGGCTTTGTTTCTATTTTTACTCCTTGGAAACATATAAAAACTGTGCCAAATACTAAAAACAAATCCCGAATTGTAAGCGGAATGGCTATCAATATTAGAAGGAGAGGGCAGGGGGCTTTGTCAAAAAAATATATGCTCCAAAGAACGGAATTACAAAATATTTTATCCGCCAATGGATCCAATAGTTCGCCAAATTTCGATGTTGCGTTAAATTTTCTTGCAAGATAGCCGTCAAAAAAATCGCTTTCGCCAGCGATTGTTATTATAAAAATTGATAATAAATTCCAATCGTTAGATAGCGTTGATATAAATAGAGGGCAACAAAGAATTCTAAAAAGACTAATAAAATTTGGGACAAACTTTTTAAAGTTCATCCCAGTATCTCAATATTGAGCAAGAGCTTATCCGCCAATTTCCTCGTCGGAAAAGAAAGAACTTATTTCTTTTGCGGCGTTTTCTAAAGAATCAGATCCATGAACCGCATTTTTCTGATTATCCGTTCCAAAAGCTTTTCTGATTGTACCTTCTTCAGCTTTCCTTGCGTCTGTCGCTCCCATCAGCGTTCTGTAACGCGAGACGGCTTCTGGACCTTCTAGGACTTCGATTACTACGTCTCCCGAGCTCATAAACTCGCAAAGACTATCATAGAAAGGTCTATCCTTATGAATCTCATAAAATTCCTTAGCTTTCTCTAATGATAACCTAGTTGTTTTTTTCGCGATAACCTTTAATCCGGCAGCTTCTATCATCTTGTTTATCTCGTCGGCTTTATCCGCCGCATCCGGTTTTATTATTGCTAAAGTTCTTTCCATATCTTCCTTCTTTTCTTCTTTTGTAGCGTCTGTTTTTTCCGATTCTGTTTGGCTAGCTTTCACGTCGTTGGAGAAACCTCCACAAATCAACGTCAAAGGTAACGCGATTGAAATTAACCCAACCTTCTTCATTTTTCCTCTTTTTTGAAATAAAAAACAATCTTAACTTTAATTATATAACGCTATCATTAAAAAGAATAGCGAAAAAATTTTAACATTTATAATTTCTAGGGGGCGGAAATGGTATTTTTAATTATACCATAATCCGCCCAAGAGATTTGTCAAGGTCCGCTGCGCTCTCCACCTTGACAAATCGGGTTTTATTATCTCTCTTATCCTTAGATAAAAATGACAAAATGCTTAATATTGAACATTTTTATGCTCCTAACGCTTTGGTAATTTTTATGCGCTATAATTACTTTCTAATACCGTTTGAAAGTAAATAAACTGTTGGGTTATTTTTAAAGAAAAACATTTTGCAATTCTTAACTTAAGAACAACAAAAACTTTTGCGCTATAGTTTTTTAAGAATTCTCGAAAAATTAGCATTTTGTTAGCTTTTTTCTGATATCTCAAAGTCCTCTCTCTTCCAGAGACACTTTCTTTATTCAAAGGTTTGCAATAAAACTTAAATCTTGATTGCGTTTGAATATGGCTCACGAATAAAATTCTTTTTTTGGTAGTTACATAAGAGCGCAATCATCTTAGGAAAAAGCTTTCTAACTGTACGGATAACGCGACCAATTAGAGAGTTGATTAAAGGCGGTTATATCTCTAAAATTGCAGTAATACCCAGCCAGGGATTTTCCAAAATAGTTCAATAAATAAAAGGGAAAGTAGCAGGACTACGATACCAGGAATTAAAAAAAGCTATAGTTTAGCGTTCATACTTTCGTTTGCCGGGGAGTTTATATAAAAATTTTGTCTAGGATATTTAAAAGCGGGGAATTAAGGCAACTGCTCCACGGTTGTTAAGACAACCGTGGTTTCCAAAAAACTTGAAAAACGGTAGTTTTTTAGACTACAATATTTACCACTCTATTTTTTACTACTATCGTTTTTTTGATATTTTCTTTTAAGAGCAAATTATTTAACGACTCAAAAGCCTTTTGCTCTATAAGAGAATCGTCGCTGTCTTTTTCGATATCAAAGACGCTTTTCAATTTTCCGTTTATTTGAACCGCGATAGTTACGGTGTCTTCAGTCGCTAATTTTTCGTCTATTTCTGGCCAGTATGCGTTTTGCAAAAGCTCTGCGGATTTCGTTAATTTTTCAAACATTTCGTGCGAAACGTGAGGTATGACAGGATAAATAGCCTTTATAAACCGTTCAAACGAAAACTTGAGAGATTCCGCGGATTCCGTTTCGATTTTTCGCTCTATTTCATTGAAAAATTCCCTACACAGTGCGACAGCTTTGTTTAACGCAATTTCGTCATAATTTTTCGTTATCTTTTTTAAATAAACGTGAGACCTTTTTATAAGGCTATTCGAGCCTTGAGAATTTTCTTTGACTTTTTGAAGAATTCTATCCAAAGCTTTCCAAATCCTGTTTAAGAATCTGCTAGCTCCGTCTAATGCGTCCGTATTCCAGTCAAAATCTTTTTCCGGAGGGGTGTCTGAAACGATAAATAACCTAACGGCGTCGGCTCCATGAGAATCTATTATTTTTTGAGGGCTAATCGTATTTTTCTTAGATTTGCTCATTTTTTCAAAAGAGCGCTCAAAAACCTCTTTTTCGTTTTTATCAAACAATTTCCCGTTGGCAGATTTTTCTATATCGTCTGGATATACCCATTCCCCGTCGGCGTTTTGATACGACCTATGACAAACCATACCTTGTGTTAAAAGACTTTTAAATGGAATTTTAGCGTTAATGTATCCCATATCTCTTAAGGCCAAAACAAAGAATCTAGCGTATAAAAGATGCAATACCGCGTGTTCTACGCCTCCGATGCATAAGTCTACCGGCATAGCGACATCGGCAATTTTTTTATCGATAGGATCTTGATAATCCGGGCAGAGGTATCTTAGAAAATACCAAGACGATTCGAAGAACGTATCTAGCGTATCCGTATCCCTAATGGCTGCGTTTCCGCACGCGGGACATTTAACATGTTTCCAAGTAGGATGATTTTCAAGAGGGTTTCCTTTTCCGGCAAAAGAAACGTCTTCCGGCAAATAGACGGGAATTTCCGCGGGAACCGCTCCGCATTTTGAACACTGTATAATAGGTATAGGACAGCCCCAATAGCGTTGTCTTGATATTAGCCAATCTCGAAGTCTGTATGTAATTTTTCTAGAGCCGATACCCAGCTTTTGCAAGTGATTTATCATATAGCTTTTAGCTTGAGATACGGACATTCCGTTTAAGTATTCAGAGTTAATTAATTTCCCGTCTCCCATAAATGGCAATTCCTCGGCCGAATCTATAACTCTTTTTATTGGCAGATCGTATTTTTTTGCAAATTCAAAATCTCTTTCATCGTGCGCGGGACATGCGAAAACCGCTCCCGTACCGTAATCTATCAAAACAAAGTTAGCGATATAAACCGGCAATTTTTCGCCTTCAAGCAACGGATGCTTGGCGTAAAAGCCGGTAAATTTGCCTTTTTTCTCCGCTTTTTCTATAGCTTCTTCCGTGGTCGCTGTTTTTTTGCATTCGAAAACAAAATCGGAAAATTCTTTGTTATTCGAAGCTAGCTCTCGGGAAATTTCATGATCGGGAGAAATAGCAATAAAAGAGGCTCCAAATAAAGTGTCTGACCTTGTCGTAAAGATCGGAATCTTTTTATCGCTGTCGATAATTTCAAAATTGACAAGAGCCCCTTCAGATTTTCCTATCCAGTTTTCTTGCATCTTCAAAACGTTATCCGGCCAATGCCCTTCAAGGTCTTTTAATCCTTCTAGCAATTCTTCCGCGTAATCGGTTATTTTTACGGACCATTGTTCTAGCATTTTCTTTTCGATAACAGCTCCGGATCTCCAACCTTTTCCGTCGATAACTTGTTCGTTCGCTAAAACCGTTTGGTCTATCGGATCCCAGTTAACGTAGGATTTTTTCCTGTATATTAACCCTTTCTTATATAAGTCTAAAAATATTTTTTGTTCTTGAGAATAATATTCTTTACTGCAAGCGCTTATTTCTCTTTTCCAATCATACATATATCCAAGAGATTTTAACTCTTTTTTCATAGACTCTATATTGGCTTCCGTCCAGATTTTAGGATGCTCGCCGGAACTTATAGCCGCATTTTCCGCGGGCATTCCAAAAGAATCCCACCCCATAGGGTGAATTACCGTTAATCCAAGCATTTTCTTGTGTCTAGCAACAACGTCGCCTATCGCGTAGTTTCGAACGTGGCCCATGTGAAGTTTTCCGGAAGGGTACGGAAGCATTTCTAAGATATAGCTTTTCTTATTTCCGTTATTTATAACTTCCTCATTTGAAACGTTATATTGTTCAAAAAACTTAGACCACTTTTTCTCGACTTGTTTAAAGTCATACGTTGCGTCTGACACAAAAATCTCTGAATTATAATAATCTGTATTTAAATATACAATATGCAATCTATTTTTGGGAATTTTTCGTATTAAGAATATCTCGCTGCTTATTTTGGAGTTGTTGAGGATTCTGAAATAAAATTTTATGGGATAAAAAGTTTTGGCATTTTGAGAAAGCAACGGTATATACTAAACATATAGGCAGGGACACTCAGGTGTTTGCCTAGAGTTTGGTTAATATATCTCTAGGTGGGCGGAGATGGTATTTTTAATTATACCATATCCGCCTGGGAGATTTGTCAAGGTCCGCTCGTTTCTCTCGCTTTCTACCTTGACAAATCCGCTATACTCCCCCTTTATTTTTTGTTGACTTTACGTTAACGATAACATATAATACAAAAGCAATTTAGGGAAGTATTTTTTCCAAATGAAAGGGAAATATAATGAAGAAAATCAATAAACTTTTAGTTGCGATTATTATAGCGACAAGTCATCCTGTGGCATACACAGCAGATCCTGCTCATGACATAGAAGAGAGAGCGAGTCATTGGTTTGGAGTAGATGGAGCCGGAAGATTAGTTAACGTGCCTAATCGAGACAGCTTGTCTAGGTTTGCCGGTGGTGCTTTAGCAACCGTTCAAGATGGAATACTGGATCTTTCCGCTCTACCTGCTACAAGTATGCGTAGGTTGTGGGATCCTGAGAACTTTGGGCCTACGGAGCAGAGCGATTCAGATGAGGTTAAAGCCTTTTTTAATGACAGCGGGCGGCATATAACCTTGATCGCTCCCACAGCGCTTGAGCGCATTGAATGTACTATGCCTTTGCCTTATACGCCTTACGATCGCCTGCGTTGGGGGTGGGGGCCCGCTATTGCCTTCGTAGATCTCAGCGGTTGTTCTGCTTTGAAAACTATTGGTTATCAGGCCTTTCGTGACGCTGGTTT
>JAITTR010000036.1 GCA_031286725.1 Holosporales bacterium
AGAATATAATTTACAATGTGCTGAGCATTACGGTCGTATTATATCCGAAAAATTTAGTTTTGCTTCAAACTCCAAAGAAGAATTAAACGCAGAATCTTCGGCCGAGGATATTAAACAAAAATAAAAAGAAAGACGCGTTTAATCTATTTTGTTGTTTTTTAAGTTATTTTTAATTTAACCTAAGTTTCCAATAAGAATTGAAGAGGCAGTCTCTATACCATAGTTCTTTAAAATAGTATAAAAAGCGGAGCCACCCTAACAGACTAAAGCAGCCCACCTCCAACCCACCAGGAGGTTGGTATTCGTCAAAAGGAAATCTATCTTAAGGATAAATCCTTTCCTTATATATACTTCTCAACAATCTCTCTGGCAACTCTCTTTGTAATATGAACTCTTCCCTTTTATATTTGAACTATCTTCGCTGTTGATAGATATCCTAGAGCGGATACTAGAATATCCGTATAATCTACTCTTGTGGTTTCCTGTTTTATTGACATTTCATATTTAGAGCGTACTTCTTGGATTATACTCTTCATCTTGTTTTTCCACACAAAATGGTACTGTATATCTAGTTTCCTATCGCTCCCGGCTTATTTCTTTCTAGAGAACACTTATAGTAACGTATTTGTACGTCCCCGCTCCGCTAGTAGTCAAACGGTTCTCGTAAATATCAGAAATTCCGATTATTTTTCCATAAAAAGAATTTTATAAACGGCGCATTCCCCTAATATAAATAAGCGATTGATATCATTCGCTTTGAATGGCTTAAAAAGCCTTACCCAAAATTTAGGTTACCATTAATATGCTAAAAATGTTCCGCATAAAACATTTTGTCATTTTCATCTAAGAAAAGCGGAATAATTAAACCAGATTTGTCAAGGTGGAGAGCGTAGCGGACCTTGACAAATCTTCAGGGCGGATATGGTATAATTAAAAATACCATATCCGCCCTTTGGAAAAATAATAACGTTTTCTAGAATTCGGAATTTCTAAACGTATTTTTAATTTTTTGTAGCTAGCATCTAAAATATGGATATCTGATACGATCCTTTATGATAACCAAAATAAGAACTGTTGCCTTTGTAGGCATGAAGCCGATAGAGATTATCGTTGAAGCTCAAATTTCTCCGGGAATCTCTTCGTTTAGTATTGTGGGATTGCCGGATAAGGCGGTTGGGGAAGCGAAAGAAAGAATCAGATCTACTTTTTTCCAAATTGGCTTAAGCTTTCCGTCCAAAAGAGTTGTTGTTAATATGGCTCCGGCGGATATTCCTAAATCCGGATCTCATTATGATCTGCCAATAGCTTTGTCGATTTTAGGAGCGATGGACGTTATTGACGCTAATATGTTGGACAATACTATTTCAATTGGAGAGCTCGGGTTAGACGGTAATTTATCATATGTTTTTGGAACAATTTGTGCGGCTATGTTAGCCAATGAAAACGGATTCTCGATTATTTGTCCAAAACAGTGTGAAAAAGAAGCGTTATGGAGCGGAAATAATTCTATAATCGCCGCAAAAAGTATTCTGTCTATAATAAATCATTTGAAAGGAATATCTCAAATAACTGCCTCGGAAGATAATTTATTAAAAAGAAAAGATTTTGAATACGATATAGACATATGCGAAGTTTATGGACAAAATGTTGCCAAAAGAGCATTAGAAATAGCCGCCTGCGGAGGGCATAACGTCTTAATGATAGGATCTCCGGGATCTGGAAAATCTATGCTTGCGGAAAGAGCGAAAACAATATTGCCAGAGCTTTCTCCCGAAGAATCTCTCGAAACTACATGTATTTATAGCATGGCAGGTATGGCGCCGGAAAACGGATTAGTTTATATCCCGCCGTTTAGAGCCCCGCATAGTTCTTCTTCTTTGATTTCTATAGTAGGCGGAGGAGCGGACGCAAAGCCTGGAGAGCTTTCGTTATCTCATAATGGAATTCTTTTTCTTGACGAATTTCCGGAGTTTCCGAGATCTATCATAGAATCCCTAAGGCAACCTTTAGAAACAAATAATATAACGATTTCAAGAGCTAAGGAACATATAACATATCCCGCGAATATTCAATTGATTGCCGCGATGAATCCTTGTAAATGCGGCTTTTTTGGAAACGCGGATAAAGAATGTCTAAAGGCTCCCAAGTGCGCTTTGGAGTATAGAAACAGAATATCCGGCCCTATTTTGGACAGGTTTGATATAGTTGTATATATGTCTAATATAAAGGCCTCGAATTTATTTGAAAATGAGAAACGAGAACGCTCAAAGGAAATAAAAGATAGGATAAAAATCGTAAGAGACACACAGATACAGAGAGCAAACAAGAATTCAATAGTAAAATTTAAATTAAATGGAAAAATTCAGAATAATTTTTTGAATTCTATAACTAAATTAGATAGCGATTCCAAAGCCTTTTTTCAGAAAGCTGTGGAACATTCTAATCTATCCGCAAGAGGATGCCACAAGATTTTGAGAGTAGCAAGAACTATAGCGGATATGGAAACGTCGGAAAATGTTTTAAAACATCACGTTCTGGAGGCGTTGCAATACAAACTCCTGGACATAAAGGGAACATGAAAAATTATACTGGCTATAAAATCATGCGAAACAATTTTTAATATATTTGGCCCTTGAGTAACATCCCGAAGACATGAAGTATAGAAAAAGTAATAAAAAGATAAACAAAATAAATATATGTTTTACGGAGGATATAACAATCGCTTCTACGGCAAGAATTATTGAAATCAATAATAAACACTGTAAACTGCTACTATTTCTTGATTAGAGAGAAAAATAGCTCCTTTATTAGCCAAAATTTCTCCATAAATCTCAAAGATGCTTGTCAAGTGTCTTTGTTAAAAAAACATCCATATTTCACTGCCTTGAAACATACCTGAATTGCTCGCTATTTCTATTCCGTATAAAAAAAGATTCCCTCAAAAACGGATGTTTACTCACTGCCTAAAGCGCAGCGTTTTTAGCAGTGAAGCGGAATTAGCATAACCTTCGTTTTTAGCAAAATTGGAATTTAAGAAGTTCAGGCAACGTTGTTTAAAAAGAAACTATTTTCGAGTTGTTTAAAAGTAGAAGCGAATAGTAACTCTTTTAAGTTCCTAAGCTTAGCCAAAAGCTGGGTTGTCTTTATACGAGGGCAATAGGGTTTTTGTTATATAATAAGGTTATGATATCTATTATCAAGAACGGAGCAATGAACGAGAAAGACATAGTTTTGATCGTAAGCGGGCTTTTGTTTTGCGCTGGGATTATAGGCCTTTTAAGAGAAAGAAAAATAATAAAAATTTTGATTTCTATAGAGATTATATTAATTTCCTCTATTTTAAACTTTTGTTATTTTTCTTATGGAATGCTATTGTTTGGATATATTGTCGCAGCGGTTGTCCTTGCGATAGGTGGCGCTACGTTTTGTATTATATTTTCGCTATGTTGTATTCAATTCAAAAATAATGAGAAAGACATAGATAATGTTTAAGACTATTCCTCTTATAGCTCTCTTTATTTCTTCCGTTGGCGGAATGTTTTTTAATTATTCAAGACTACAGAAATACTTCTCCATATTTTCTTTTTTCTTTTTTATATTGGAGTTTCTTTGGCCTAATAGCGTCGAAACTATAAGATGGTTTTCAATAGGATCTTTAAATTTTGAATTTTCTCTGAATTTCTCAAATACGGAACTTGTCATATGTTCTCTTGTATGTTCTATCTTAACATGTCTGCATATAGCTAAAAGTTTTTTGAAAAACGATAAACAATTAAACAGAAAATTTGGATTAATAGATTGTTTTTCATTTTTTATGTGTTTGTCCGTTTTATCAAACAACATGTTTCAATTTTTCGTCGGAATAGAGGCTATGGGATTAATCTCAGCCATATTTGTTTCTCTAGAAAAAAACGCTGTAGAAAATTCTATTAGAACTTTAGTCTTTAATAAATTCGCTAGCTTAATGTTTTTAATGGGAATATTTTTGATTGCCATTAATATAAATTCTTTTGATTTTTCCGTTATTAAACAATACTGCGAAAGCGGAAGGAGTTCCGTTCTTTTTCTTCCGACTTGTTTAATTTTAATTTCAGTCCTATGCAAAGGAGCTCAATTTCCATTTTCATACTGGCTCTTAGACGCCGTAAAAGCCAACATATTCGCCTCGATAATAATTCATTCGGCAACCATAATAGCCGTCGGTATACTCTTTATAGCAAAATGTTATTCTCTATTTGAAAGCTTCTCGATTTTAAAAGAGGCGATGAT
>JAITTR010000008.1 GCA_031286725.1 Holosporales bacterium
AATTAGTTTAAAAAGAGTCCGCTTGAGATTATTCAAAAGAGTTAACATTTGGGTTCGCAATTACGCGGACATTTTTACCCCCATTTAGATAAACTATTACATAATAAAGTTGCATTACTAGAAATATTTACCGCAATATATCAATATTCTACATTCTTACCCAAAATTGAGGTTAATTAACCTTTTGCCGTATTAATAAATGCTCGGCATACAAAAACATTTATATGTAATAGATTTTTCATTTAATATTTGCATTGCGACAAAATTGTCATAGGATAATAATTTTCTCAGAAAAATTTTCAAGAATTAACATTTTTTTAACTTTTTTCTGATATCGAAAGCCATCCCTAACCCCCACCCTCCCGGGGGAGCCTTATCTACCGCTATCTATGCAAGCATAGCTTTAGCATATCATATTTCGCTTAATTTTTCGTTAATTTCCAAAACTTTCATGAAAATAAGCTTACAACGTATTTACAATTTTTCTACAAAGTCCTTAAAAAATGACCGATATATGCAAAGGTTGTGGTTCCATAATTATCCTTTCAAATTTTATTCTCATATTAGAAACTTTTGGTTCTACAAAACCCAGGAGGAGCGCGGTTGAACCTTTTGATTATAAGTATCTTAAACATAGGTTTTCTAATAATATTAATAGATATTTCTTTCGTTACATAAATCATTTGCATGCTCCCTTTTTAAATAAAAATTGATTATAGAATATTAAAAACTCTACCTTAGGGTAAATAAGTCTTAAATATCAGATGAAGTTTATACAGACGGCCAACTTCCCGCCTATATTTTTAGGATATTCTATTGTTCGTCCAAAACGCAAAAACTTTTTTATCCCCTAAAATTTTACGTAAATTTTCGCAATATTCTAGTTCTACAACAAAGTCAAATACCTCTTAAAATCTCATTAATACTAGATTTTGATTTAGTTTTTGCGTCTACTTTTTTAATAATAACAGCGCAAGAAATATTAACGCCGTCTTTAGGATAACTTCCGGGAACTACCACAGATCCTGATTTTACTACTCCCGTCGTAATTTCTTTCGTTTCTCTATCTATTATTTTTGTTGATGCGGTTATTGTCACTCCAGAGGCAATAACCGAGTTTTCTTCAACGATAACGCCTTCTAAAACAGAACTCTGGGCGCCTATGAAGCAATTGTCTTCTATTATAACCGGATTTGAAACGACAGGCTCGAGAACTCCTCCAATACACGCCATGGCCGAAATATGGCAGTTTTCTCCGATTTGAGCGCATGATCCAACGACGGAGTTAATATCTATCATCGTTCTATTTCCTACATAAGCTCCGATATTGATATAACTTGGCATAATTACCGCGTTATTCCCAATATAAACGCCGTCCCTTATAATAGCTCCAGGAACTTTTCTGTATCTTGGATTATCATAATCAAAATTCAACAATCCAAATTTATCGAATGAGTTGAATTCTTGTTTAATTTGTTTTTTAAAACTAAACCCAAGTAATATCGCCTTTTTTATCCACGAATTTACTATCCAATATCCGTCTATTTTTTCGGATACTCGAATTTGTCCCGTATTTAAAAGCTTAATAACTTCATCAACAATTTGTATAACTTCTTGCTCGTCTAACGAAGACTTCTCGTCTTTAAAAAACGATTCTATTTTATTTTGCAGTTCTTTAATCAACATTTTCTTCTTTTAGAGCCTGGGGAGATAACGTTAATCAGCAACGCCAACACTAATAATGCGACAAGTCCAATCATACCGCTTGATATAAAAATATAATTCAAGGAAAAATGATTAGATACAAATCCAGCGAGAGAATCCGCAATAAAACCGGATATTGCGTTTATAAACCAATAACACCCATGTCCTGTTCCTCTCAACGTCTCTGGGACTCTTTCCGATATGATAGAAACAAAAACGTTCTGAGTAGCCCCAAGTTGTATTCCCCAAAACAAAATTCCGATATACATTATTGTTCCAGAGTTTGCGGAATACATTATAATATTTGAGAAAACAATCGCAATAATCCCGATGTATAACAGTTTTATCCGATCTAATTTATCTCCTAACAAGCCAATCGGATACGACGATATGGCAGCTCCTAAATTAAACGCTATCATGACGGCGGGGGCAAGCATTATATCGGGTTGGAATTCTTCATTCATTCTTAAAATTAAGAAAGTTTCGCTCATTTTCGCCATCATAAAGACTGCGTTAACAGCCATCAACATCCAATAAGACAATCCTAGATATTTAAAATTCTTAAATGAAAATTTAGGTCTTACCTTTGGGGCTGGCATTGGGGTTTCGGACGTTATTGCAGGATGAGCAAACCTTTTGGGTTCTTTAATAAGGAATACTAAAATAAAAAACGCTGCGACTGCCGGAATAGTGGCCAAAGCAAATACGGATTGATAATTATTATTAGTAAGTTTCATAGCAAAAATGCCAAGAGCTGCTCCCGTGATGGAGCCTATATACGCAAAGCTCCGCTTTATCCCATACGAAGCTCCAATTATTTTCCTGGGGGCAACATCTCCTATTATCGCATCGCGAGGAGCGGCTTGAATGCCATTTCCCAAACGCTCCATCATTTTGGCGGATAAAACGGATGAAAAAGTTCCTGATAAGGCAAGGATCGGTTTGCTAATCACGGAGAACAGGTACCCAACGATCATAATGCCTTTTCTTTTTCCTAAAAAATCGCTAACCATTCCTGAAAAAGGTTTCATAGCGTGAGAAACGATTTCGCAAAACCCTTCGAGAACCCCGATAATGATTATAGAAGCGCCTAATATGTGTTTTAAATACAAACCTGAAAAACTATAAGTCATGACATAGGAGGTGTTCATTAAGAACATCATTATTGCAATTTTCCAAACGGTTGATGGGATTTTCCCATCTCGTTCAAGTCTATCGTTTTTTATAGTCATTAAGAAAAGACTATTAATTTAGCCATCTTCAATATCGCGCAATTCCAATACCGCGTCAATATAATTTTTGTACGCGTAGAAGTTTATGAAGAAAAACTATACAAACACCCATACTTATTAACGCATGATTGCGTATTGCTAATGTTAATAGACCTGCCTGCCTATCTACTATCGATAAACATCGTTTAACTGTAAGTGTTCAAACATGTTTAAAGCATTAACACAGTAATAAAATTCGTTATAGAGAAGTGCTCCTGTGAAATCAGAAAATCTTGGCTATCAGAAAAAAGTTAAAATCCGTTAATTCTTGATAATTTTTTTGAAGAAATTATTCTCCTGTGATCATTTGATCGCAATGTAAATATTAAAAACAAAATCCACTACTCATTCTATGCTTCTAATACATTAGAACTTAACTTTATCCTCGTTCACGATACGCTTTTAAACCTAAATCAAATTAAAACAGGAATAATAATTTTATCCCCCATTTTGGATAAGAGCTATAAAAATCAATATAGGCGGAGAACTTAAGAAAGTTGCCAGATTTGTTACCGCTGTTTTGACTCTTCCTAAAAGCTCTATATTTTGTGATGTCTAACATTTTATTTGAAAGTCAAGTTACTTAAAGGTAGGGCAATACTCTACACAGAAGAATATATAAAAGCAAAATCAGACCAATGCTTTCCTCGATTTTTACCTTTCTGCTAGGATTTGGTTATAGATATGAACCTAACATTATTGCCAGTAAAGCGCCTTTATTATATATAGTTTGCCTAAATTTGGGGGAATAAAAATGTCCACATGATTGCAATCCCAAATATTATCTCTTTTAAATAATCTCAATAAGATTTACGCTGAACTTTTGATTTTGAATCATTTTAATTAAGTCTTTTTCCAATCTCAAGCGGAGCATTCTGGCCGAGAGAGGGAGCTGGCTTTGAAAGAGCTTTAAGAGGCGATTAGAACGGCGAAGAAAATGTCGTATTCCAGTTCAATTTTTGATTTGCGCGATAGTAATACCGAAACGATTTTATTATTCAAATGAGAAGATTGATTCGCTCCGATTCGTTTGAATTGTTTTGCCGCTAAAACTGCATTTGGAAATGTTTCTTTATAAGAAAATATGTCTTTTTGAATAATTTGTCCATATTCCTCCGCGATTTTTAGTAATTTTAATTCGTCGGAATATTTAAACGTTGGCGGCTCTGTATTCTTTTGTTTGAATATATGTTTGTATTGCTTGAAACTCGAATCTAATAAAGTCGAGAATGCTAAATATTTACAACCCTTTTTGATCTTTTTAAGGAATTCCTCAAAATTTACGAACCATTGAACGGATAAATTTGCAATGCACAGATCGTACTCTTGATTGAATTTATAATTTTCAGCGTCTGCGGTTATAATTTTTATATTTTTAATTTTTTCCTTCGCTTTTTTCAACATATTATCCGAGATATCCAACAGCGTATATTCGGCTCGCGGATAATAAGCCATAAACTCCTCAGTAGTTTGGCCTATCCCAGCTCCTATGTCTAGGATGGATTTTACTTCAAAATTACCTATAGATTGCCATGCCATTTTTGCTAAACGATTAGAAGATTGCTTTTGTATTTTCGCATACTTATCATATTCGTCAGCGACTGCATTAAAATTGCCGCTTATTTGAAATTTAAAAATTTCTTCTTGGATAATATTTGCAATAACTTCCGACATGTTGAATCCAAGAGAATGACCCGCTTTGTCGACATACTTTATTAAAACGTTGTTTAAACAAGCAAAGTTGTCTTCTATAAGAATTGGGGGAACTATTCTGTCGTCATAGCTTCCGATAATGACCGTCTTTGCTCCGCAATGCTTATTATCGGTTTTTAATAGTTCAAAATCTCTTACTAAATCTTCTTTAGAAATATTATTGGGAATATTACCCGGATAATCGCAACTTTGATAAAACGACTCCAACGCATTTTGCCAATCGGCCTGAAACATTTTTATCATCTTATCTAAATTCTTTTTTCGAATTTCTTTTAATCTTTCGTCCGTGCCACAAAAATTCAAAAAACCTTGAAGTCCAAAGAGGAGATCAAACTTTATCCCGGAATTGTTAAGTTTTTGAAACCCCAGAGAATGGCCAATGCCTACATAATGTTTGTTTTTATTTAATAACAACCCTTCGCGATAAAATATAAATTCTCCAGGAAGCTTCTTTATTAAATTTTCCCAATATTCGTCGGAAAATCCCAACCCATGAGCCATAACAAAAGTATAATCTAACAAAAAAATCCTTTGGTTGATGATTCTTGATAAGAAAGATATTACGAATATGCAATAACGCTTATCAACATAAAAATTCTCCTAGCATTTAATAAATATTAACAATTTTGTCGCGCCTGAGTAGAAAACTTAGAAGGCGAGAAAAATCAATAAGCTCCCATTCTTTAGAGAATAATTTAATAAAGGAATGGGAGGCGCCTCGGGGTGGGCGGGTGGCCAGCGAAGCTGGCGAGGTGCCTCCCAACCAACATCAAGCTTTTAGCTTGATGT
>JAITTR010000014.1 GCA_031286725.1 Holosporales bacterium
TTTAGCGGTTTTTATTCCGCAGGGGATAATACTATTAAAATATTTAAGATCGTTTGAGATATTCAAGCATAATCCGTGTTTGGAAACTCCCTTTATTACGCTTACTCCTATAAAACCTATTTTTTCATCCGATATCCAAACGCCTCTTTCGTCAGTCGACAAATTCGCATATACTCCAAAGTCTAGCAATGTATCTATAATCCATTTTTCCAATATTCCTATGAATTCGCTTATATTTAAATTTCTTTTTCTTAGATTTATTATAGGATAAATTACTATTTGGCCTCTCGAATGAACCGTTATTTTTCCGCCTCGATTGGGAAAATATATCGGAAGTTGAGGAAGCGTCAAAAACTCTTCTGCCTTAAAGCTTTTCCCTGCGGAATATATTCCTTCATGTTCCACAAAAAAAACGCTTTCTTCTCCGAAATTCAACCCGGCTTCATATGCTATATCCATATCTATTAAAGAAAAAACATATCTTTTTTCTAAAAATGGAAAGTATTTTAAAGTCATTTTGGGAAATAGTCTAGAATAAATTTAGGAAAAACTCCTAAAAACGTAATAGAGAATAATATAAGATATAATACAGATTTCTTGCATATTTCAGAAAATTTAAAGTCTTCTACAGCATTATTTATACCCTGGCTAGGAAATATTGAGCAGTATAATCGGAATAAAAATATTGCCGAAAATAAAATTATAGCGCATAATATAAATAAATAAACTATAGAAACCTTGGCTATTGAATAAACGCATAAAGTTTCTAAGACAAAGCCGCATGATCCGGGGGCTCCTATTAACGCTAAAATACTAATGAAGAATATCTTTTTTATTTCGTTCGAACATACGCCGCTATTCTTTAAATCCATAATATACCTTGATTTAAAAACGCTCTTCATAGCGTCGGTTACAAAAAATAAAAGAGCGATGACCAAACTGTGCGATAGTATTCCAAAAATAAAGTTTATTTGAGAAATATTACCTAGCAACATAATACACATCATGTTCATATGAATTATTGAAAAGTATGCGAATATCTTTTTTAAATCGTTTTGAAATATAGCCTGAGAAATAGCAAAGAAAGCGCTTAACACAAAAAACGTCAATAAAATATTGCTATAAGCGAATAAAAAGTCGCCAAAAACAGGAAGAATTAGTCTTAATATAAGCAGACTACTATATTTTAAGACAATAGACGCCAATACTACGGAACATCCTGTTGAAGATTTAACGTGAACTATCGGCAACCAATAATAAAAAGGCCAAACCGGAATTTTTATAGCTATTCCTATAAATAATATCCAGAAAATAAGAGAGTTTTTTACTCCTATATTATATATTTCTATTAAATTCGATGTCTTAGTTTCATAATATATCATTATTAATGCTATTAATATCAACAACGCGCTCAATAATGAATATATTATAAGATTCAATATAGATTCGAAATTTCCACTTTTTTTAAAGCTATTTAACATAAAATATAATGGAATTATTGAAGATTCCATAAATATAAATAACAAAAATATATCGGAAGTTAAAACGGAGCTTATAGCTAAAGATTGAAATATTAATAAAGAAACGAAGAATTTTTTAATTCTTCGTATGTTTTGTTTTTCTTGTAACCATAATACTATTAAAAAACATATGAAACTTATCAAAAGAATAAATATAATGGAGAAATTATCGAATAACAACGTATATTTTGCATTAAATATTTTTATTATATGAACTTTTTTTAGTATTTCGCTTTTCCCTTGAATTAGATATAATATTAATAAAGTAAACGAAGAAATAACAGAGAATAAGGTCGTCCACAACGAAACTAACTTTATGTTTTTTGGATTTTTCTCGTTTATTCCCATTATGAACAATCCGCCCAAAATTGGAAAAGCGTTAATTGTGAAAAACGCCTGCAATCCAAGCATCTAGCGAGTTCTCCACAAGATATAACAAATTAAGTTTACGGTAATTCCGGTTAATATCCAAAGCAAATGATTATAAAGCGAGCATTTATGTTTATCTTGAATAATATTTCCAATCGCGTATATTATGCGGAATGATTTATAGTTTAATAATATGTTTAAATTATCGTTTAACTTATTGAAAGCATCGAATACATAATATAAAAAGTTTTTGATTAATTTTATTAAGGCGTTATATATAAAGTTACTTTTAAACAGGAAAAGTAAATAGTAGCGTAGTTTGTCGTTCTTTTTTAGAATCGACAATTTTGAGAAAAACAATACCATAAGAATGGCGATTACAATCTGAGCGCTTTCTATTACGGTTTCAACGAAATGATCAAAAGACCCTATAATGAAATTCATTCCTCCGTATCCAAAATGCAATTTGCCGCTTTCGTACAAGATATGGCAAATGAAAGATCCAAAAGTTGCGAAGCCCAATAATATCCAAATTGGTAAAATAGATTCCGAATTAAAATCCTGAGCCCTGGATAAAGTTGATTTTGACGTTCTAGATTTTCCATACATAGAAATCAAAATTACTCTAAAAACGGCGGCCATAGAAACGATATTGACAATTATATTGCAAACTTCAAGATGGAATCGCCCAGAGAATCGTATAGCGTTCATGAACGAAATCTTAGCAAAAAATCCCACGAAAAAAGGAATGCCAACACACGCCGCAAACGAAATCCAAAGCGCGTAGTTAACCTTTGGAATTATACTATTTAAGCCTCCCATTCTAAGTATATTCTGCTCATAAGACATAGCTCGTATTACGTAATAAAAACTCAAAAATAACATGGATTTATAAAACGCATGACAAATAAAACAAAGAATAGCTAAAGAATATTGTCCAATTCCACATGAAA
>JAITTR010000074.1 GCA_031286725.1 Holosporales bacterium
AATCCCGTGTTATGTTCTTTAAATTTATCATTGTCAGTGCAGATGGTTATTTCTTTGTCTGGGTACTTCGCCCTAAACAACTTAGCCACGGGCGATAAATTACCTGCGTCCATGCAACAAATTACGTTTGCAAAACTTCCGAGCGATTTCACAATGCTTGCCTCGGTAATAGCCTTCACACAGCGCGATGCGACATGGATTGCTAGGTGTGATTGCTAACGAACAGAAACAGCCTCGCTTCTTACCTCCTGCTAAATATCATTTTTCGAATTTTCCATTATCTTCGTAAATAATCTGCAAGCTCACGATCTGATAATTTATGTCGACGATCGATATCAGCAAACTTCCCTTCGATATGAAACTGTTATTGATTTGATAGTCCTTTGCGGCTCTCTTTAACCCAAACGACAGGGTTTGCTTGTATTTCAAGTAAGGGTGGTCGCTTGCTATTACGTTAACTCCTTCGATCCAGATTTGATACGCTATCTCCGCGGCTTTGTATTCTTCTTTCTTCCGTATCTCTTCTAGTTCGTTCAGCTTTTTGGCCACGGGTTTATTTCTTTCGGCAAGTTCCTTCTTGCTGTAATGCCTATCGGATTTTGGGAAGGCGTAGTCTTTGAAGGCTGCGCTCCAATCTCCGAAGACGGATTCGTCTTCTATAGAGACTGCACATGTTTAGACAGAGTTCATAACCTGAGAGCGTTCACTTTTAATACATGGTATTGTTTAATTAAAAGCAGCCAAATGGGTCGATATAGAAGAGGTTCGTAAAAAATCAGTTTAGATTGCAAAGTTATGTACTTTTTTGTCAAAAAGACTGTATATGAAAACAACATGTCAGGTCTCAAACTATTTGTTCCAGAACAAACAATCATGGAACGATTTTTGGATACGACGCCAGGCCTTCTCAACTAAAAACCGGAGCTTTCTTTATGCCGACAGTATTTGGAGCATATTCCGTCGCCAACATCAATCACTCTCTTAAAAAAAGCAGAGCCAACAACTATTTAGCGGGAACGAAATTATCTTGGTTTAGTTCCGTTGGTAGTGTAGAAATGTTGGGCTCTTACGGATTTTTCAAAACTTATAATCATAGCGAGGCATATGGGAGAAATAATCTAAAAAGCCATCTATTCTCTCTCGGCTCAAAGTTTTCTTTTAATAGACTCATTTAGAAATTAATAAAATTTCAACAAATCTTAAAATTCTATTATAATGTATTGTTTTGTCGTGTATGTTCATTATTTCTTAAATCAGACAATTATATCAGAAAGTATTAAATAAATAATAACTCAATAAAATGAGCAAAAAAATAAAAGGCCGTACAAAGAAAAATAACAATTAGTATTGCAAAAGCATACAGAGTTAAGCTAAACTAAAGGCAAGGGAAACAAATAGCGGAGACTAAAGTCCTTACGTCTATTGTATTTTACGAACGTTGCATTTTTGAGGTATTTATGCGAAATTATTATTTAAGAAAAAGTTGCCTTGCGACTATTGTTGTTTGTTCAAATTTATCTGCCGTGCCTTTTGGAGAAGTCGCGAATTATAGATTAGATAAAATTATGAAAGACGCTCAAGTTGGCTCGCATTGGGCTCCTTTGGCAACAACAAGAGACGGCATTACTACATATGATTCTCTTCGTGAGATTGGGAAAATAGCAAGCGAAACTCTTAAAAATCCAGGAGGTTATTTTACTGCTTTGTTAGGAACCTATAATACGGCTCAAGCGACGCCAGCTTTTGATAATGAGATTTTTATTGCAAAGGCGTTGAGTTTATATGTAACAGAACTAAACGCTGGCAGAGATATAGGTCTAGAAGGATTGTTAGATAGAGCTAGTTCACAACTAACTGTTATCAGCAATTCGACGCGAAAGTCAAATGTGCAAAATGACTCGAGGATATATTTGAATAGTACTGGTCTTTTGAATTTCGTAAAAAGTTTGCATGCCGTGAATAAAAAAGCTATAGAGCTTAATCAACGAGCTATAAGGACAGTGAACAATGTTCGCGTTCTTATAACGGATGCTAGCGCTGCGGCAAATAGTTTTAGCGATATCAATGAAAAAAGGTATTTCTTGCATGACTTCTTGTTTGGAGACGGAACTGATCCTCAAAATGTTTTAAAGAAGTTAATAGCGTTTTCGGAAGGGAAAACCGATCGAGAAAAATTGATCCTAACTCAATATGCTAGAGATTTTGCGAATTTATGCATATTTCCCGCCGTGTCTGATTGGGGCGTTAGAACCTCGTTGATAAAAGGGAGCAATGGAAAGGACGTTATAAGAGTTAGATTGGCGGAAATGGGGTTTGATCTATTAAAGTTTAGTCTTGCGAATCCAGCGAACAGACAAACTATTCATGACGCGCTTGCAAGCTCAAGAATTATTGATGGTCAGCGTGTCGGGAGAGTTTTCGACGCGGTTATTGGTGCTCATAAAGATCAAGACATGATAGATTGTTTGCGGCAAAAATTATCAGAAATATTAGATTGTCTACCTGACGATAGAACAGTTCAAACGTGGGTAACCGATTTAACTATGAATAGCGGACGACAACCAATTGAAGGATTCTCTGATTTAGTTTTTACTCCAGCGAGCTATACAACTTGGTCAGTCGCTCAAATTAGAGATATGACTGCCCGCAAAACGATGTTAGAAAATAAGTTAAAGATTATTAATGTATTAACTGAAGGGTATGTTGTTCAGCAGGCTGATTTAAATAGGAGGGCGATAACTGTTGAGGGAAGAAATTATGCGCTTGATCCCGAAGAGTTAGATCTCGTGCGGTCACTCAAGTATTTAGAAGACCACAAGAATAACCCGATGGTTACTAGATACTTAGGGATTAGACTGGACAAGGAGAGAGACATAAGAACAAAAGCACGGCTTAGAAAGTTCTTTGAAGGCTTCGAACGTGTATGTTCGGAATATAGCGTTGCTCGTAGTCAAGCTGAAAAAAATGTGGCTATTTTGAAAAAAATGGACTTGTTTCATTCCATATCGAGTATTTATCCCGGTAATTTAAGCGAGTTAAATGAATATTGGAATCACTTAGGGATATATTTCCAGCATAAAGCTCATGTTGGTCTGTATAGAAATGAAGGGGAAAGGTTGGCCGAAATTAAGGAAGAGATTGAGAAGCTTGGGGCTTTTTCTGGCGAGCTAGGCACAAGAAGAGCTAGGCTCTTGACTTTTCAATATAGTCGGCCGAATACCCGTATTGTGAGAGATAATCTTTTGGCTCTATGTAGAGGAGGAGGTTCATTAATCTCAACTGCTGATAGAACCTTTAGACCAATTCTGGCGGGGTTGCCGCGACCACAAGCTCCGCAAGGAACTGCTATAGAGCGATTATCTCGTTATTATGCCAATATAAATAATTTGAGAACTCAACTTATCTGGGCAGAAAATCTAGGAATTGAGGAGGCTTCTTTAAGAGAGTGTATTGATTCCTGTTTGACGGTTGGAGCTAATGGCACGATTGATTTTGACATGACAAGGTGTCGCAATGAAAAGTTTAGACCTTGGTATGAGTTTTTGGTTGTTGGAGAGCGCGTGGCCGCAATTCATGACACAGACCGCGTATTAAATCTTGTGGATGACGCTGTTGCCTTATATAATGCCGATATAGTTAATATGGCTCAGTATGCGGCTATTCCTGCTGATTTGGGACAGTATTTTATAGAACACAGTTTCGGGCCATATTTAGATGAACAGGCTTGTACTCTTTTAGAAAGGTTTCCGGAATTGACAGGACAACTAAGAGATTATAGAGCGAATCAATTGTTTGCCGCAGAGTCGGCTACGGGGACAGGGTTTGTAGATTTCATTTTTGAGGGGCCTCAGGTTAGTCAGTTGCTGTACGCTCGTTATTTAAGCGATGTCGGCGTTAAAGAAATCAAGGAGAAGATAATTCTCTCTGATGGACGAGCCCAAACACAAGGTATTCCTATTTTAAATTTTGTCGAGCATTTTTTTGATATTGATTTCAGAAACTGTACAATGAATGTACGGCCAGAATACGGACAAATACGAGAGCTTCTTGAGGCAGAGAATCTGTTTGTTACAAAAGAGGAAAGTATTACAGTGTACATCGGGGAGCAAAAGAATATTACTCGATATTTTCTAAATCAAGCAGAAATCGTCCGTTTTGTTAACGCTAATCGTGGCACAATTGGCCTGGTAAATGAGTTAGTGGCCGCATTTAGTCAGTTTAAATTTGATAGCGCTATCTGTGTTAACGACGAATTTTCATTTCTTCAAGAACAACAAAGACAAGCTGCCGGAGTGCTCAGTTGGATTCCTCAATTGGATCAAGCTGCGATTGCTCAAACTCGAACAATAGAAGAGTTGCAAGCAAAAACCTTTGATATTGCTAATGTCGGAGACCGCAATTTTAGTGGGCTGCAAAATGAAATCTTCGCCTTCCTTGGTAGACGTCAATATAGATTTGCTCAAACGGCAGGAAATCTAGCTGGCGTAGCTTGTACTGAATCTGAATTGAGAACAGCTTTTCAAAGGCATTATGGAAATGACTGGAATAGATTTAAGAGCGATATAAAAAATTATTTCTCCACGCCTAGAGAAAATATATATGCTCCTCCTTCCATCTCCCAAAGGAATGATATGGCACAAGCTCCAAAGGAGAATGCTGTTATTTTCCTAAAATTGATTGACTTATGTTTTAAAAGGAACAATGGTACAGGCGGGCTTTCTCTTAATATTGGCGGTCAACATATTGGCGGTCAACATATTGGCGGTCAGCAAATTAACATTTCCGATGCTAATGCCATGCAAAGAATTCTGACTTTCTCCGCTCAAGATATAAATGATGCAGCTCGAGCAAGTATAAATGCTGAATATACAGGGTATAATGAACAAGCTTATATCCAGAGTCCTTTATCATTAAAGGAGGTGAAATTAGGGGATACTGACGCAGAAGGGCAAGGATTAGATAGATTTATACAGGATCTTTTAAATACTGTAACTTGTGTTTTAGGAATTCATCAAGGCGGTGGTCTTTTTGACTCAATTTTATATAAGCCGGAGAACTTCGCTAACGTTAACTATTCTTTTGATGTCCTTTTGAATATCTACAACGAGTTATTAAGACTCGACGGGCTTTTCAGAGGAGATGATTTAAGACGAAAAGAAGAATTGCTTACCTTAAGATATCTTGAGAGAAACGCTTCTTGTCATACGACAGTTGCTCAATTAAGACAGCTTTTATCATCTGATCCTCGAGGTATAGTTGATAGAATTAATGGGATTGTCCTTAGTCAACAGGATGAAGCAAATGGCGCTCGTGGTATTCTAGGGAAAATGCAAAAATTAAGGGAAACTATAATGGCCGAGTTCTCGTCAGACGAAATGAGAGGAGCTTTTATCACAAGTAAGATAGAAAGCGCTACGACCGTAGGTAGCCTTTGTCAAGCTTTCCATCATTGTACGGGTGGACAAGCACAAGGTATAGCTGAATTTGTGGCCATATCTACCAAAAATGATACTCAAATATTGCCAAGGGTTTCGGCACAAGGTATGCTATCGATCTTATATCAAAGAGCGGTTGATTATGCTATAGATTCGAACTTGGGATTTGTAAACTCTTATGAATACAGAAATGGCACGTGGCAAAATGTAGCGTACAATGGCGAGTTTTCAGGAGGAAGAGGTAGGGTAGTTAATGCTATCCAAAACAAATTTGGAAGAGTGCATGGAGGCACTGTATGGGATGGTGGGCCAGGATTACCTGAATTGGCTAGATATTTAGCTGGACGAAAACCGGATATTTGGGCTAGAATGGATCAAAGATTTAAACCACGGGGAACTGCTTATGAACGGGCACATCCGGGAGAAGGTGCATCAGAAGAAGTTAAAAGAGCTTTTTTCACTGGATTAGCAAGTGATGCCAATGCTTGGCAGGCAGGCTTTGTAATGGAATTTGCTAAAGCGGCTATTACTCCGGAAGCGTTATTGTCATATTTATCCAATCCTGCCGTAGCGCTAAATCAAGCTTTAGCGAAAAAACTGATTCTGGACTCTAATTGTATGTTGTCTGGCGAACATCTTGACGTAGCTCAAAGTGCTGAAAGAAGAGCTTTGGCAGATAGAATAAGAGGCGGAGAGGACGTAAAGTTTACAGAAGAACAATTAAAAACAGTAATGTTTGACGGCTTAAAGAGATATGGCTTTATTCGATAATCTCTAAAGTTTTTTGAAGATATAGGAGGCGGCTCGCCGCTTCCTAAGTACTCGTTTCCGTTTAGTGTTTTAAAGGAGAGGAGTATTGTTAGCAAGACTCAAGCAACAGAAAATCTCGTAATCTCCAGAAATATTCTGCGTGGAATATTTTAAATTTTCCCCTAAAAGCTCTTTTTAAGCAATGTACACTTCTTTGAAATAAATCTTTTAGTCATAATTATGCTAACTAATCTAGTCTTCAGCCAGATTTCTTCGTAAGGTCTTTATCCCAAATTGCTTTTAAAATCTTCTAAGAATTTATTAGTATTAAACAACATGTTATGTTCTCCTTTCAAATAAAGATTGATTGTTTAGAATATTCAAAACCTATCTTTAGACTCTTGATATTCTATTGGGATTATATAGACGGCCAACTCCCCCGCCTATATTTTTAGGATACCCTATTGCGTTTTCCAAATGCAAAAACTTTTTTGTCCCCTAAAATTTTAGATAAATTGTATTAAATAATAAGGATAACTCTTATAAAACAAGAGTCATAGGGCTTTGTAAATATTTCGATAGTTTTTCTAAGAATTTTGCGGCGGCGGAACCGTCAATGACTCTATGGTCAATCGCATAGCCTATATTCATAATTTGAGCAGCGATTATATTGTTTTCGTCGTCAAAAATAGGAGTTTTCTTCGCAGGGCCGATAGATAAAATACTGCCTTGTGGCGGATTTATTATTGAGGAAAAGTTGTCTATTTGATACATTCCCAAATTTGAAATAGTAATGCCTCCTCCTATAAATTCGTCAGGAAGCAATTTTCCGGACTTTGCTTTATCCGCCAAATCTTTCATCTCTTGAGAAATTTCTTTTAACGATTTACAGTTGACATTCCGTATAATTGGCGTAAACAGTCCTTCGTCAATAGCAACGGCTACCGAAATATCAATCGAGCTATATTTTCTGATTTTCCCATCCGTCCAGCTTACGTTTATTTCAGGGCTATCGCATAACGCCAAAGCGACCGCCTTTATAATAAAGTCATTTACGGTTATTTTAGTGGCCGAAGAGCCAGAATCGTTAATTAATTTTCTAATTTTAAATAATTCAGAAACGTTAGCTGAAACGTTCATATAAAAATGAGGCGTATCTTGTTTAGATTTAGTCAATTTCTCAGCTATTACTTTTCTTAGATTTGAAATCTGCTCGTCAATATACTGGATCTGAGGAATTTCTGCTTTATTTAATTTTTGCTCCGAATATTCCAAAACGTCGGATTTTATTATTCTTCCTCCTGGGCCGGAACCGGTCAACTTAGAAAGTTCTATGTCATATTCGTTCGCAATCCTTTTTGCCAAGGGACTTGCTTTTACCCGCTCTTTTTCTTGAAGAGCTGGCTCAATATATTTTTCATTTTTTTGTTTTATAATCGCTATAGGGGTTTTTATTAAAACATCAAACGTCCCGGCAGGAACCAGGATTTTCTCTAATATTCCCTCATACATAGACTCGACTTCCATTGTAGCCTTATCAGTATCTATTTCGGCAATAACCTCTCCGATCTCGATCGAATCCCCTTCCTTTTTAAGCCAATTGATTAAATTTCCCTTTTCCATAGAAGGACTAAGCGTTGGCATCTCTAAAATTATTGGCATAATATATTTAAAATATATATTCGTTAACGTTAATTATACAGGTTATAAACAGTCCCCGCAAGCGACAATAATTCCGGAATCCCAGCCCAAATTTTAGTTTATAGGAGTTATCCTTATTATTTAATACAATTTATCTAAAATTTTAGGGGACAAAAAAGTTTTTGCATTTGGAAAACGCAATAGGGTATCCTAAAAATATAGGCGGGGAGTTGGCCGTCTATATAATCCCAATAGAATATCAAGACAGGTTTTGAATATTCTAAACAATCAATTTTTATTCTTATGAAAGGAGAACACAACATGTTGGTTAATACTAATAAATTCTTAGAAGATTCTAAGAGAATACATTATAAAAACGTTCAGAAGATATTGAATGAGTTTGCGGATATCAAAGCTCTATTTAATGTCTTTAGATTTTTGTTATTATAGACTTCGAGTGTATATTTTCCAAAAAACGTATGAAAGTCGCGCTATATATTGTTTCTACGCCTATAGGGAATCTAAAAGATTTTTCGGCGCGAGGGAAAGAAACCTTAAGCGCCGTGGATATTATATTATGCGAGGATACGAGGATTACGAGCAGACTTTTGGGAAATATTGGCCTTGAAAAGAAATTAATCGTATATAATGATCATAATGCGACGGACGTTATTCCGCATGTTATTAAATCCATAAAAGAGCAAGGAACGGCGTACGCTTTGGTTTCTGATGCGGGGACTCCTTTAATTTCCGATCCAGGATATAAGTTAGTTAATGCCTGTATTGAAAACAATATAAAATACTCGGTTATTCCTGGAGCTTGCGCTGTTATATCCGCATTAGTCTTATCCGGACAGCCTAGCGATAGGTTTTTGTTTGCCGGATTTGCGGATCAAAAAAAGTTTGAGGAATTGTCAAAAATAAATTCGACAATTATATTGTTTGAGGCTCCGCATAGACTTATAAATACCGTACATAATATTGAACGACATTTTAAAAATAGGACTATTTCTATAGTTCGTGAAATGACGAAAATATTTGAGGAAGTAATAACGGGAGATTGTGCTTTTTTAATAGATTACTTTGAAAAAAATCCGCCTAAAGGGGAAATAGCGCTGGTTATATCTCCCCCAAGACAAGATTTGGATTCTAAATTACTTGAATTAACGCCGCTTGTTACAAGTCTAAGAGATAGGATTTCAACAAAAGAATTAAGCGAAATACTATCGAAATTTTCAGGTATTAGTAAAAATCGCGTTTATAACTTTATTCAGGAAAGAAAAAATGATTAGATCGACTCTTTTTAATATCGCGTTTTGGACGGGATTTGCCGGTTATCTTACAATACTATATCCGTTTGCATTGTTTTTTTCTCAAAAGCAAACAGCAATTATAGTATATAGGAGAGTGACAGAATGGATGCTTTTTTGTCTTAAATATATAGCTTGCATAAATTATGAAGCGAAAAATATAAACATTTTAAAAGAACAAATAAAAAACGGACCGGTAATAATTGGTTGCAACCATCAATCATCTTGGGAAACCTTGATATTCTCCATTATGTTAGACGAAATAGCGATAGTCGTAAAAAAAGAACTGCTAAGCGTTCCAATTGCCGGCTTATATTTCAAAAGATTGGATTGTATCCCGATTGATAGAGCCTCTCCTATCTCGTCAATAAAAAGCATTTTGAAATATGGGAAAATCGCTTACGAAAAGAAACGGTCAATCTTGATCTTTCCAAACGGAACAAGATCTTCAATAGACGATCATATTGAATATAAAAGCGGAGTTTTTGCTCT
>JAITTR010000004.1 GCA_031286725.1 Holosporales bacterium
TTTGGAATCACCCTGAAAATATCGGAGGAAATATTGAAAAAAAAGCGCGAGAAGCTAGATATAAACTTCTCTACGATTTTTGCCAAACTATAGGTTGCAAATGTTTATTTGTCGCTCATCATAAGCTAGATCAGTGGGAAACTTTCTTTATGCGATTGGCCAGAGGATCTTCCTTAAAAGGACTTTCTTGTATGAAACGAATAAGTCTGAATAACGATATATATTTAAATAGACCGATGTTGGATTTTTCCCCTTTTGATATAAAAGAAACTCTTAAAAATAGATTTGGAATAGAAAATTACGTCTGCGACCCATCAAACAATAAATTACAGTTCGAAAGAGTCCGCTGGAGAAAATCGTATGAAGTTCTCGCAAAAGAATATGGCCTAGGCATAGAAAACGTTAGCAAGGCAATAGAAAGATTACAAAGAGCAAACGACTGCCTAAACGACATGGCATATTCCATAAGCAAAGAAATCTTTGAAGAAGGATATATAAATATCGCAAGATTCAAAGCTTTGCATGAAGAGTTAAAAATTAGGGTCTTGGATTTTATAATAAAATCCGTTTTTGATAAAAATAATATTATCTCATACTCTCTTTTAAAAAGAGCATCTTTTAAAATTTGCGAACAATACTTTTCAGCCATAAATCTATCCGGAGTTATATTAAGACGATATAAAACAAAAAACGTAAAAGTTTATAAAGAAAATAGACCTTAATCATTACTTCCCTAAAAACTATTCATTGAAAAAAAGTATGAATAGAGAGATAATTTATATATATTTTTAGTATTCTTTTTATCCGGTTATAAAATAGTGTTTAATACGATTCGCGATTCTATATTTAATGCATTGCGACAATTTCCAGATCCCGAGAATCGCTTAAGTAAACAAAACATACTAATAGACAAACCGAAAACGCAATCCTTAGGCGATTTGTATACCAACGCGGCAATGGCTTTTTCTAAATTTTTGAACGTTTCTCCTCAAGTCTTGGCAAAGTCTATTCGCGAATCGTTAATTCAAAACGAAAGCGTTACTGAAGTTACAATTGCAGGAGCAGGATTTGTCAATTTCAAAATAGATAAAAGTTTTTGGCACAAAGTCATAGACGAAATAATTCTAAAAAATAAGGACTATAGCTTTACAAATCTAAAAAATAGAAAGTCTATAAACGTAGAATTCGTCTCGGCAAACCCGACAGGCCCTCTGCACACGGGCCATGCGAGAAACGCGGTTTTAGGAAGCGTTATTTCCAATCTTTTTGAAAAAATTGGATATAGCGTAACCAGAGAATTTTATATAAACGATAAAGGAAATCAAATAAAATCCCTCGCCAAATCCCTATATTTAAGATACAAAGAAGCCTTCGGGATGGAAATTTCCAAAGACGCTTTCGACGAGGATATGTATTGCGGAGAGTACTTGAAAGAATTAGCTGCCGAATTAGTAAAAAACTATCAAGACGCATTTCTTAACAAAGAAGAATCAGAATGGCTAGAGTTTTTTAAAAAATTTGCCGTAAAACGAATGTTAAAAGGTATAGAGGAAGATTTATTTCTCCTTGGCGTAAAAATGGACAAATATTCGTCAGAATCGGAATTATGCGATGAGAAGCTGGTCGACGAAGCCGTCTCTATTTTATCGGAAAGAAACGATATATACGAGGGAATTCTTCCGCGACCAAAAGGAATGATCTCGGAAGATTGGGAGGAAAGGCCTCAACTGTTATTTAAATCGACAAAGTATGGGGACGATATAGACAGGCCTATAAAAAAGTCTGACGGCGCATGGACATATTTCGCAGGAGATTTAGCTTATCATCTTGATAAAATAAAAAGAAGCTACAACCAGATGGTAACGATACTTGGCGCCGATCATAACGGCTATATAAAAAGATTAAAAGCTGCAGTAAATGCCTTAAGCGAGGGAAAAGCGGATATTGAAATAAGATTGTATCAGTTGATAAATTTTCTCGAAAACGGAAAGCCTATTCGTATGTCAAAAAGATCTGGCAACTTCATAACTCTAAGAGACGTCGTCAACAGAGTCGGAAAGGATATTACAAGATATATGATGGTATCCAGACGCCATGACATCGCAATAGACTTTGATTTCGTAAAAGTTATTGAGTTTTCTATAGAAAACCCTATTTTTTATGTTCAATATGCCTACGCTAGAATTTGCTCCGTATTCAGAAATTACGAGTCTAACTTTGGGAAAATTGATATCGAGGAATTAAAAAATTGCTCCAAAGCTCAATTAACAGACGAGGCGGAGATATCTTTAATGAGAGAGCTGGCCTTCTGGCCGGAGCAAGTATCTTCTGCAGCTCTAGCAATCGAACCGCATAGAATTCCCAATTCCCTGCAAGAAATAGCTTATTTATTTCATTCTCTATGGAATAAAGGGAAAAATAATACTGAACTAAGATTTATATCGACAAATAATAAAAATGATTCTCTTGCAAGATTATCTTTGTTATACTCAACAAAAATAGTTCTTGAGGATGGGTTTAGAATAATAGGCATAGAGCCCATGTCGGAGATGAAGTAATATTTAGGGATATTTAAAGAACATGACGCTAAACAACTTCAGAAAAAAGAAAGTCTTAGACACTAGACCTAAATATTTAAGATATGACGATGTTTTTATGTCTCAAAACAACTCAACAAAATCAAATAGCGCGTATAATCAAAACGCCCAAAAGAGACCTCCTTCTATCAACGATTCATATGAGAATTATGACGAAAGCGATTATACGGACGATTTTGAGCAATATGAATCTCCTCAAGAGGACAATTATTTTTCTAACTCTAATAACATAATTGACGAAAGGATGATAAAATTCCAAAAAAGACGCCTCCCTCCTCTTCAACGATATTCCGAATCTAATAGAAAGAATATGTATTCGAGATTACCTTCGTCGTCATATTGGGAAGATAATGATGAATATAAAGCAAGGTTTAGCGGGAAACGTTCAGTATTCGGAAATATTTTTCAAAAATTTATATTAACCTTTACTACGATTTTATCACTAGTTTGTTTGTCTTGGATTGCGTATAATTGGAATAATGGAAGCGTAAATAAATCCGCTGACTTTCAAAATGGCTCAATAATTATAGAGCCAGAACTGGATAATTTTAAAGTCCTTCCAGAGAATCCTGGAGGAGAAAACATTCCGCATAAAGATAAAGTTGTTTATGAAAAGATATCTCCCGAAGATTCCTATATTGCTCAAGGAGAAAACTTGTTGCCTCCTCAAGAAGAACCTGTAGAAATAAAGCCGGCGGCAAATTATCAGAATAATATTGAAGAATATTCCATAATAGACGATAAACCATATTATATAAAAATGTCCGCAGGTAAAAGTAAATCCATTTTGGATAGCGAGGTTGAACTATTGAAAAAAAGATTTAAGAAAACAATCGGAGAAAAATCTTGTTCGGTCAAAAAAGTTAGCAACGCTCAAGGGGAGAAAAAGTACGCAATCCTTATAGGGCCTTTTGATAGTCAGGAAACGGCTGCATACTCTGCTCGCGAGCTTGGAGGACAATGCTACGTAATCTCGGTCAAAGAATAATAAAAGCTGAAAAAGAAGATATGGTATTCCTCCAACTGGAGATGAACGGCATAACTGATAGCGTAGTACTGAATGCTTTTCGGGAAACAGATAGAGAGGATTTCGTCCCCCAACAATTCAGGCGTATGGCGTATCAAGATACAGAAACCCGAATGACTGGAAACGCTAGAATTATGCTAAGACCATATATAATGGCTAAAATTTTAGAATTCGTCAGAAAGTTTGATTTTAAAAACGCGCTTATTATTGGAGATATGACGGGATATACTTCAGCTATTTTTTCCTATATATTTGACCATATAACTATAGTTTCAATTTCTAATCACGAAGCGGAGCGGTTTCCGCAAAATATAAAAAACGTAAAGAAGATAGAATTAGCGGACGCTATATTCAACAAACGGCAATCTTCTTTTGATTTTATATTTTTCGACTCTGGGTTTTACAAATTATCGACAATAAAAAAATCTTTTGATATTCTTTTCGATAACGGAATGATAATATATCTCGCCAAAATTCCGTCTTTTGATTTTTCTTTATCGAAATTTAACTTTACCACAGTAAACATCAACAATATAACTTCCTTGGGAACTAAAACAATATTTACCAAAAATATCTATATGCCGGAAGAATTTGTGTTATAGAAATGCAATTTCAATAATGTTCCACGTGGAACATTTTTATCCTCCCCAAAATTATGAAATGATATTAAGAATTCAATAGATTTTTAATACGTTTTTGATTTCCATTTCAGATATTATTTCTTGTTTTGCTTTTTCGTTTCCGTCGTCATACATAGATTTAAAATTTAAATACTTAA
>JAITTR010000032.1 GCA_031286725.1 Holosporales bacterium
CATATCGAACAGTTTAACTTAACGTTGTATAATCTTTCAAATCAAATCCGAAACAGCGTATTATTGGATCGCTTATCGATTAAAAACAATAGCGTAGGATCTTCCGTTATGGCGCATAAGCCACCCAATCCGTGGAGACCAGAAGCTGTAGAAAATCTTGTTATTAGATATGTTAACCAGCTTTCCGCAGCTAAATTAGCTTTAAAAGGCCAAGCGCTTGAGAACAGTATCGGTTATCATTCCGCCGAGAGAGCGTATGGAGAGCTTATGGCGATTAGCCTAATTTGCGTTAGTCATTTGTCTAAACAATTTGATAGTATTTCCGTTAACGAAAAAAATTGCGCTAAAGAATTGTTTAGTCATTACGAAGTATTCTCTGAGGCTTTAAATATGATTTTACGTTTATATGGTCGCGAAGACGCCTATTTTTGCATTATGAAACAAACTCAAGGAAAACAAATGACGCAAAAACAATATTTTAAGATTGTTAAACAATTAAAATTGCCGATTGAAGCGGAAAATATTCTTATGGTACATTTGAAAAATTTTACAGGCGATGCCGATATAATTTCGGCCAATGCTGCCCAAAAAGCGAAGAACGTATTGCAGTTTTAATTGACGAGGGGCGGATATGGTATTCTTCGATTATACCATATCCGCCCGAAAGATTTGTCAAGGTCCGCTCGCTATTGCTCGCTCTCCACCTTGACAAATCGCTTCGTAAATCAATATCCATTTATCTCGTTCTAAAAAGAAATGCACGTTAAGTCGTTAATAACAATATTTCGGAAACGCTAGGCAATAGATTATTTTCATAGCGACAGTGAAGAGAACTACGGCTAAATTAGTTAGCAAGCATTGTAATTCCCGTTACAAATGAAGATTGTTCTAAAAGGCTCGAAAGAGCAAGGAGAAGGAGAGGCGTAACGTCGAACCCAAAGAGAACTTTTGACGGGCATAAAGTCAATCTTCTTTATAAATTTTGCTTGTTGTTAACCGAATTTTAACGTTTGGATTATACGATTGAGGATGTAAAGATCTGTATGGATTTTTGGTATTTTATGAAAAAAAGATTTATATTTCCGGCCTGCGTATTATTTTTACAATTCAATATAGGCGTTTCGTCAGAATACCCTAAACAAGACGTTGCTTCTCAGAAAGAACAAGGTATTGACAAGGAAAGTATGGATTTTATTAAGGATAGGTTTTGTTATGACAAAACCAACCAATTAAAAGAGGATATGAAAGACTATCCATGGCAAGAAGCTCTTAGAGAAATACTTTTCTTAGCGGTAAAATTGGTTCTGCTTTCTCCTCAAGATTTTTATAAGCCTATATTGGAAAATACCGCTCCGGAAGCGTTTTCGGACGAATATAAAAATCTTATAGCCATATGCTATACGCTGTGGAAAATAATAAATCAAAATCTCTTAAAAGATCAAGCCTTGCAAGCAACGGAAGAGGAAATAAAGGCGGGGAAATATCCAAGTTCTTTCGATTCGGAAAAGGTAATGCATGACGTAAGAATATATTTAAACGCTAACATAGAAGACGTATTGAAAAAATTAAATAAAGAGAATCTACAAAACGAATTTCAAAGGTTCTATGAAAGTATTCCGGATTATAGAAAGCCTATGGAAGGCAATGACCCGTGTTCATACGGAATTTGGAGCACAAGAGCTAATTTCAAAGTCGGAATATATATAAACCAAAATGGAGAGGCATTTCCTATTCCTGCTGTCGAAAGAGCAAAAACCTCTTGGGAAATATTCGACGTTACTCCTGGCGATATTACCGCTTTGACTGAGGAATCCCATAAAGCCATAGAATCTATAACCTCGCGATTTGAGAAAACAATCGTAAAACAATTTAACGGCTCCTGCCAAGAGGCAGTTATTGAATATGGAATAGGACGCAAAGTTGCATTGGTTAGCTTTTCAAATGGAGAAATAATTGGCGGCGGGAGTTTGTTTGGAAAGATGGGGCAGGAGGAATTGAACATGCATTGCATAGCCGGCTTATATGAAAGCTTACTCCCAGAAAGCGCTGAAGATTCAGACAAAGTTGAAAAGTATTCGGACGTTTTACATTCTCCGGAAAGCGTTTTATATTCCCAAGGGGTAACATTAATAAAAAGAGTCGACAAAAACTACGTTTTCCTGACGGCAGACGAACCTATTTCGTTAGACGTTATTAACGTGGCCGGAATTAATTTCAATCCTAAATTTGGAGAATCGCAAAATAACCCGTTTTTAAAGGCGTTAAATCTTAAAGATCCATATGAAGAAATTGAAAGAAGAATAGAATTAATGTTTACTTTAGCCATAATTCATGATGCGGATGTGTTAATTCTCGGCAAGTATAATTTAGGAAATTTTATGGGAGATCCTAGAAAAATAAGCCAAATTTATAATAAATATATAAAAAAGTATAACGGATACTTTGAAAAAATCGTTTTAGCTGCAGGCGATTTAACTCCTTACGCCGATTGAGAATCATTTTTAATTAATTTCGGCTTATGATTTTGAGTATTAAAAAAGAAAATGCAGGCATCTGCCTAGAGATTGGCAGATACTAATCGATTTTACGCTATCTAACAGGTTTAATAAAAATCTTAATTGATTTTTATAATAAGGAAAAAAGAGGGATTGCTCTTGCTTGCGTTCTAATAATTGACAAGAGCCCTTTTGTTTT
>JAITTR010000034.1 GCA_031286725.1 Holosporales bacterium
TTTGAAATAACGCTTCCTTAGAGCTTTTGAATAATCTCAACATGGCGACTCTTATTAGAAGACAGGAAGGATGCTACTATATTGCAAACTGTTTCTCTTTTTCCTTTCGAAGTACTTTAATTATACCTTTTCAGAGTAAAGCTTTTGGATTCCTTTATAGTTTTATAACGATCTTTTTTCTATGTCTTATAATAGCTTCGCTACAAAATCTCCTTTTAGCTTATCGATTTCAACTTTTTTCGTAAATTCCTAATAGCTCTCTTCTCGACACAATATAACTGGACACTTGCTAACGCTATTACATGATTAAAACATTTGAAAAACACATAAATAAATTAATATTTTAACCCAAGCATGAGCCCCGATCCAATACCTATTCTTTCCTCAATTTTATATAGATACGTTTCGTTTTGGGGAAACGCGCTCAAGTTGTGAAGGGATGCTATGCTCTTAAGGGTTCCCATAAATTGTTTTTCTTTCATTCCAAAAGGAAGTGTTTGGCTTTTGGCTAACATATTCAAAAAGCTTGATAAACGGCCGCTAATCGAATTATAAAGAAAACCTAAAATCTTTTATAAATGTTAAATTTAAAAAACTAATCTTTCTTACTTATTTTATTTTTCTATAAATTTATTTTTATAATGCAAATGAAATTTCCTGAACTTTTAGATTTTTAACTTTTTCCTGACATCTAACTCCATCTCTATACTCTTTTGGAGGCGCCTTGTTCACGTATATCATTTTATTTAATTTATCAAACTTTATTACAAAGAATCCTATGGCCACAATTTGGAATTGGCAACTAAGTTTGAATTAGCTTTAGTTTTTGAGAGAATTTTGAAAAAGCAACAACGCGCCTAATAAAAGTAGGAAGCTCGTTCTTATTCTTGCGAAGATATACCCCCTAGCCAATATATCTTTTATTTAATTTTGAGAATTCTCTTTGTAATTTAATGGCGACGTATATCCTAGATACGCAGAAATTAAATATGTGAGAAGACTCATGAATGACGCTTGTTCTACAAAGCTTCGAGCTTTAAGTTGAGTCATTTTATGCTCGCTTGAATCTTCATCAAATAAACGCAAAATTTCTGAAGCGTATTTTGTTTGTATTTTAAGTATAAAATTATTTTTTTACTTTAACTTTATTTTAACCTTTTTCTTATATTATAAAAATATGGAGGTCTAAAAAAAGAGCTAACGGCTCTTAAGGAGAAAGATTCAAAACGTTTTGCTCATAGCGTTTTGGATCTGCGCTCCTAATCCAAGCCTTCTCTCGTTTTTATAGAGATCTTAAAAGCTTAATTCGGGGGAGCTTCGGTTTGCGTTTTATTCAACGAAGGATAGCCGAAGGCTTCTCTTTTCTCGTTGTCGGTTAGAAATTCTGCAGCGCTTATTTTTCTCCATTCCGCCTCTCTTCTCTTCGAAAGAGCTTGAATCGAATCTATATCGTACCAGACTAAATATTCGGTTTTAAACAGTCTCTTAAACCAATTTGATAATTCTCCAGCGAACAAATTTAAGATTGGAATAACAGTTTCTTCCCAAAAATTATATCGAGCCTCTTTATAGTTTGAAAATGTTGCGGTTGACATCGAGCCTATTAAAATAGGGGGGACTCCAAATGCCGTTGCTATTTCTTTTGCCGATAGATCTTTCCCAGCTATGAAATCCAAATCTTTTGGAGACAGGCCCATTTCTTTCCATTCAAAATCGCCTTCTAAAATCAGGATTTTCCCGGCGTTTCTCCCTCCTTCATATAGACTTTTTAAATCGGATCTCAAGTCGTTTCTCTTTTTCTGGTCGAGATTAGACTTATACATAAGAGCTCCGGAAGGTCTTCCTCCGTTGTGCAAATAAGCAGAGTTTTGTTGGGCTATTGCGTTATGCTGAGCTATAGAGCTCTTAGCGACTTCTATGGGACTCATTCCATACCAGTCGTCGAGCGGGTTAAACAACTTTAAGTGTAAAACGTCCGAAAATCCGGTTTCTTGCTCAACGCCAAATATTTGTTTAGAATCTCCAACGTTGTATTCGTATCCTAAAGGAATTGTATTGGCTCCAGGAATTATTTTTACCCTGTCAGGTCTTAAAAGGTGCAACTCTTTTGGATTATTGTTTTCGTCCCGAACAACCATTATGTAGCAATTTCCGCATAACAATAAGTATGAGGTTGCAGCTTCCATAAACGTAGCGCTATATTGCGTAGCATTTGGTTTTTTGATTATATCAAGCGTTTTATGGTTATAAATAACATCGTCGGGCGTGTTGGAATCGTTTGCTTTTTTCAATATCCAATCCACCGAAGATACGGCTCTTGAAATTAAGTGAACGCACCTATAGACTATTACGTTCTTTTTGTAACCTATTTCTGCCAGTTCTTGATAATTGTCTAACGAAGTAATATTCGCCGTCTTATACGATATAAGAGAGGAATTCGAATTATTGTTCGCTACATAGTTTTTAAAAAGTTTGTTTAACATTTTTGTTCTCCTTATAAAAGATAAATTGCTTCGATTTTGCCAAGGTTGGGCTCAACCTCATAATTTTATTTTTACATAAAAAGAAAATTTATACCAAAAACTTTTTTGTCCCCTAAAATTTTAGATAAATTATATCTACAGGGGCAGATATGGTATTTTTTAATTATACCATATCTGCCCTAAAGATTTGTCAAGGTCCGCTGCGCTCTCCACCTTGACAAATCGGGTTTAATTGCGTCCAAAATATCTGAATTTCTTTTACTTTTTATGTAGTGAAACTAAAAAAGTCTTCCTCAAATCTTGGTCTTAAAAGCGATAAACGAGGTAACAATATACCGTACGGGGAGGACTCATCGGGAGGTTTGGGGATTTAAACATAAAGTAGATGAAGTAATAGAAGACGTTTTTTAGAAAGAGTTAAAAAATGACACTCTTTTGAACGTGTGCGAAGTCTTGTAGCCAATTTGCCGGAGCAAGGCTGGAAGAGAGATAGGGGAGAAAGCATGAACTTACTTTACAAGATCATAAATGCTCAAGAGCATTAATACCTATCGAGCGTATATCAAAAGTGACTAAGGTTTTATAATCAGCGCGTTTAAAAAGTTCTGAACAATGTTAATCCTGAAAAGAATTGTTATAAGGGGTAAGTCGGCGTTAGAATTAAGGATAAGTATTTTTTCTCTTTTGACAATGGCAAAATCGATTTCGAAATTTATTTGTCAAGAATGCGGTTCAATATTTCCAAAATGGACAGGGCAGTGCGAAGTTTGCAAAGCTTGGAATTCTATTGTTGAAGAGATCGTCTCTGCGCAAACTCCATCAAAGAATATAACGATTCCAGACGACTTTTTTTCGTTTGTAGATTCTGCAAAAAATGATGTAAACGCTTTATATTCTTATAGACACAAAACTTGTTTAGAGGAATTTAACCGAGTATTAGGCGGAGGATTTGTCGACGGATCGGCAATTTTGCTCGGAGGGCAACCTGGCATTGGAAAATCTACTCTACTAACGCAGATATTAACGCATATTTCCGGAATAGAGAATTATATATACGTTTCTGCTGAAGAATCCGTCAGGCAGGTTATATTGCGTTCTAAAAGGTTGGGGATTAACAATAGCAAGCTAAAAATTGCTTCTTCGTCTAATGTTTCACAAATAATAGCCGCGCTTTCCGATATAGGAAAGAATAGCGTCGTAATCATAGACTCGATACAAACGATATATAGCGAATTGATACAATCTCCTCCCGGAAGCATATCTCAAGTTAGATTTTGCGCTCAGGAATTGATAAACTTCGCGAAACAAAAAAACGTAATAATTGTTATGGTAGGCCATATAACGAAAGACGGAGCTATTGCAGGCCCTAAAACCTTAGAGCATATGGTAGATTGCGTTTTGTATTTCGAAGGGGAAAGAACTTATGATTATAAAATTTTGAGAGTCACTAAAAACAGATTTGGCCCTACTGATGAGATATGCGTGTTTTCTATGACGGAACAAGGTTTGGTTGAGGTTTCCAATCCGTCTTCCGCTTTTTTGTCAGAGCATAACGAAAACGTCAGCGGAGTAGCCGTATTTGCCGGAATCGAAGGAACTCGCCCAATATTGTCTGAAGTGCAAGCTTTGGTTTCCAACACTAGCATTCCAATTCCAAGAAGAGCTTCTATTGGGTTTGATTCGAATAGATTATCGATGTTAACGGCCGTTTTATCTAAAAGATGCAAATTAAATTTTTCTAATAAGGACGTCTATTTGAATATAGCCGGAGGATTAAAAATATCCGAACCGGCAATCGATTTAGCGGTAGTTGCGGCTATTTTATCGTCTTTGTTTCAAAAAGCGTTACCCGCTCCCTCAGCGTTTTTCGGGGAAGTAAGCTTATCCGGGGAAATAAGGCAAACTCATTTAGCTTTTTCTAGAATAAAAGAATCTCAAAAACTAGGGTTTTCAGAAATATATTGTTCTCATAAAACGGATAGTTTCGAACAACTTTCCGGAATCAATATAAGAAAAATAAAATCGGTAAAAGATGTATTTAATATATTAAAACAATAAACCTCTTGAGTTTAACCTCGATGGTCGCTTCCTAATCAAATCGAGAAAAAATACTTTAAAAAATGTCTCCCCCAATACTTGCCGAATCCAAGCATAACCCCAAAGGTGGCGCCAATATTATTAATACGATAGTATTTAACAGTTATGATTGTTATAAAAGGATATA
>JAITTR010000090.1 GCA_031286725.1 Holosporales bacterium
GTCTCTTTCCGACATGCCATCTGCGCTCATCTCCTTTATCCTATCCTGAAGCGCGGCGTCTACGTCTTTTACCTGCCATATAAATCCTCCCTCTATATTGCCCCTTAACTCGCCGCTTCTCACGAACGTCAAGACCAAAAGCTTCAATGCCAGTCTGGTAAGAGTATTCATATAAAGAGGATCCAGACCCTTTAGGAATTCACAGAATTCTTTTTCGGAAAAACAGGCATAGTGTTCTTCTTTAACGGGTTGCAATGCCCCCTCAAGTCTGCTGTTGTATCATGCTCGGCTCGCCCTGTGACTAATTGCATACCTAAATATCTGTCCTACTTCTCTTTTGTAGCATTCTATGAGCCGTTTCAAAAGCTCCTCGAGTTTCTATTTGCCTTATTACGGCAAGTAATTCCCTTGGAGTGATTTTCTTTATTGGCATACTTCCCAAGAAAAGAAATATGTTTGCCTCTAGTCTTCGCATAATACATAGAGCGTGTCTCGGAGTAATACTTCCCCGCTTCTTCTTAAGCCACTCCCGGGCTATGTTCTCAAACGTATTGAACACATTCTTTTTTATTTCTATTTTTCGTTTCTTTCTGAGTTCTGAAGGATCGTCTCCATTCCTTACTGTTCGTCTTATTTCTTCTCCTTTTTCTCTGGCTTCCTTCAAAGACACCTCGGGATATACTCCTAACGCTATGCGTTTTTCCCGGCGTATCGGTATCTATACCTCCAATATTGCCCTCCGTTAGGGTGTACCTCGAGACACATACCCTTTGCCATCGGTTAATGTATAGACTTTTCCATTACCTTTAGCATTTTTACGCGTACAATCAGTCAACATAAATTAATTGTGGTACCATTTTGGGCTGGACGCAATACAATTTTTAAAGACTTATAAGAACTAACTTAACTCAGCAACATATTGATTATCAACGATATTTGTTATATCTTCGGACTCATACGGATTTATTAAATCTATTAATTGGCTGGGAGACCTGGATTCGAACCAAGGTTGACCGGTCCAGAGCCGGTAGTTCTACCGCTAAACTATCTCCCAATGATTATATTAGAGCATAACTATAAAAGGTCTTCAATAAGTTTCTTTACGTTGCTGAGGCTCTTGTTATTCTGTCGTTTATCGCGACTCCAATATCGAAATTTGGAATTGGCATTATCGCTATGCCGGAAAATTTTGACTTATTATCCAGTAGCTTTAAAAATCGGAACAAATTCTGTGCGGCTTCTTTCAAATCTCCCGAAAGGCTTAAATTCAAGTCATACGGCTCGTTCGTTTTCCCAAAAGCTATAAAAGCCTCGTCTTCTTGGGGGAATAATGAGTTTATTCTAACGGGAAGATTTGGAGAATAATGCTTCTCCATCATTCCGGGAGCTTTTATTGCTTGTATATTCAATTCTGCCGAAGTTAAAACATCTTCTCCCAAAAACGTCTCTATTTCTTTTTTTGAAACGCCGCCAGGCCTTAAAATTACGAAAGGTTTTTGAGTTAAATCTAAAATAGTGGATTCAAGCCCTACGGAACAGCTTCCTCCGTCTAGAATAAGAGGAATTTTAGCTCCTAAGTCACTTTTTACCATTTCAAACGAAGTCGGACTTACGAACGTCGACGTATTTGCGCTTGGAGCAGCCAAAGAGCTTCCAAATTTTTCTATTAATAGCCTTGATATTTTATGATTAGGGCGTCTTAACGCTATAGAAGAAAGACCCGCCGTAACAAATTTTGATATGTTTTTATTTAAATTTGGAAGAATTATAGTTAAAGGCAACTCTTTTTCTATCCAAAAATATTGAGCTATACTCTCCGCTATTTCTGAAAATTTCGCAGTTTCCTTTGCCCTTTCAACGTCGCTAACATGAACTATTAGAGGATTGCAAATCGGCCTGCCTTTTATTTCATATATCTTTTGAATCGCAACATCGTTAGAGGCGTCGGCAAACAAGCCATACACTGTCTCTGTCGGAGCGGCTACTACTTCTCCTTTTTTTAAAATTTCAACAGCTAAATCTATTTTTTCCATAAGCTTTATTTTAACGTTTTGTTGAATTAACCTCAACTTCAAAATCGTAAAAGCTTTAATGTTATACTTTAACCGTTAAAGAAACTGTATTTTCTGAGTTTAAGAATAAATTTGTGGGTAAGTATATAAAAGTAACCTTTGTTTTGAGTTTTCCGCTAGAAAAATTGTTAAATAATATATCTAAAAAATTAGAGGGGTGGTATTGAGTTAAGAGCAAGTAGTTAGCTTCTGTATAAACTAATCGGATATTTAAAACTTAAAAATCTAAAGGGGAAAGCAAGAAATGGAAGAGAAGTAATGATTAACTGAGAAACTAATTTCGTTGGGAAAAAGCAGTTTGCTTTGTTCTCGAAGAAAGTGATTGGCGATAGGAAATTAGAGCTCTTTCAAAAGCTTTTTAATTTTATTAAAAGAAGAACAAACAATGCTTTATATAACGAAAGAAGTATCTATTTAGGAAACTATTTCAAAGAGAAAACCTTCTCGCGATATGGTAGACAATTGTAAATACCTTTTTTTGACCTTCGGAAATTGGTGCTAGGATAGAATTCACATATAGATTGAGCTTATAAGCAAATACTGTCTATGATATAATTTAGTCTAAGTCGTCTTAAAGGTTAAGTTCAAAAGAGAGTTGATGTTTGAGAAAGAAGTGGGAAGTTTGAATTTTCTCGAAGCTCGAAGGGAATTAGAATTTTTAGAAAAAGAGTTAAAAAAACACGACGAATTATATTACAACAAAAACATGCCGGAAATCTCTGACGTAGAATATGATAAATTGAGACTGAGATTTAACAAGCTAGAACAAAGCTTCCCGGATCTTAAAAAAAGCGAATCAGCAAGCGTAAGAATAGGATTTTCTCCATCGTCTCAATTTTCAAAAATTACTCACCAAAACCCCATGCTTTCTCTTGACAACGCGTTTTCTTTAGATGATATCGACAACTTTATAGGTAAAATCGAAAGATTCCTAAATATATCTAAAGGCAATATTGAGTTTTGTGCAGAGCAAAAAATTGACGGGTTGTCGGCTTCTATAGTTTTTGTAAACGGGAAAATAGAATGTGCTTCGACAAGAGGAGACGGATATACCGGAGAAAATATAACGGAGAATATCAAATATGCGAACGATATTCCTAAAACTATTCCTATTGACGGGAAAATAGAAATTAGAGGCGAAGTTTATATGCCTATAAAGGCTTTTGAAGAACTTAATAGAACAAGAGAAATTAACGAAGAACTTCAATTTGCAAATCCAAGAAACGCAGCGGCAGGATCGCTTAGACAATTAGATCCAAACGTTACTAAATCAAGAAATCTAAGATTTTTCGCCTACTATATAGATAGTTTTGGAAGTGATTTAAAAATAAAAACGCAAATAGAAGCTCTAGAATATCTAAAACAAGTCAAGTTTAACGTCACTGAATATATGTTATGTCAAAATATAGACGATATAATATATTATTATAATTACATCCATGAAATTAGGAGCTCGTTAGATTACGACATAGACGGGACTGTTTTAAAGGTCAATTCTTTAGATTTGCAAAAAAGGCTAGGATTTGTTGGGAGGAATCCTAGACATTCTATAGCGTATAAGTTTCCGGCAGAGGAAGCGAAGACTAAGATTAAAAATATTTTAATAAGCGTTGGAAGATCTGGCAAAATAACTCCAATTGCCGTTTTGGAGCCCGTCGAACTTTCGGGAGCGATTATTTCTAGAGCCACGCTCCATAACTTTGAAGAAATAAAGAGAAAAGATATAAGAATAGGCGATAAAGTTACTATTTTAAGATCTGGGGACGTTATTCCAAAAATAACGTCGGTTGATAAGAAATCTAGAGTCGACGACTCGAATAAATTTAGCGAACCGGAATTTTGCCCGTCATGCGGAGCTAAATTAACGAGGCATCAGGATTTGATAGATTTGTATTGTCAAAATCGTTATTCCTGTCCGGCTCAAGCCGTTCGATATATTTCATATTTTGCCTCTAAGGGATGTTTTGATATCGTGGGACTTGGAGAAAAACAAATTCGAGAACTTTATTCTGAAGGTAGAATAAAAACTGCAGCGGATATTTTTACGCTTGAAGAAACTGATAGCAAATGGGGCGTTCCGTTGTCTAAAAAGCCGAGCTGGGGAGACATTTCCGCGAAAAAACTTTTTGATAATATAAAATCCAAACGTAACATAGATTTTTCGAAATTTATAACTTCTCTTGGAATTCCGGGCGTCGGAGAAACCGTGGCTCAGCTTTTAGCCGATAATTTTGAAAACGTTGAAAATCTTTTTAATCTATCTAAAGATAATCTAATTGAAATTGACGGCCTTGGAAATATTATGGCTAACGAAATTTTTGAATTTTTCCAAAACAAAATAAATATAAATTTTGTAAACGAATTGCTAAGGCATATAAAAGTAAATCCTGAAATAAGACATAAAAACTTAAATAAATCTGATATCTTCTTTGGGAAAATGATCGCTTTTACCGGGAAATTATCAAGATTTAGCAGAACCGAAGCCAAGCAAATAATTATAGCGAGAGGCGGAATTATTTCTTCCGCGATTTCGTCAAAAACAGATTTCGTAATCGCTGGAGAAAATGCCGGCTCTAAATTAAGAAAAGCTCAAGATTTAGGAATAAAAATAATAACGGAGAATGAAATAACAAGAAATGACGACAGATAAAAATACTATTAAAGAAATATTTGAAAGATTTGAGATTGAAAATCCAGATCCAAAAAGCGATTTAATTGCCAATAACGAGTATACGTTCTGTATTGCCGTATTATTATCCGCGCAAACTACGGACAAGGCAGTCAATAAAGCTACCAAAGAATTATTTAAAATAGCTGACTCTCCAGAGAAAATGCTGGAATTAGGAGAAGAAAAGTTAAGGGATTTCATAAAAATTTTAGGATTTCATAATACCAAATCCAAAAATATAATCCTCTTGTCAAAAATGTTAGTTGACAAATATAATTCCAAAATTCCAAACAATAGAGAAGATTTAGAAAAACTTCCAGGTATCGGAAGAAAATCGGCAAACGTTATTTTAAATAGGGTATTTAAATTAGATTATATCGGCGTCGACACGCACGTTTTAAGAGTATCCAATAGAATTGGCTTGAGCGATCATAAAACGCCTTTGGAGGTCGAACGCGCTCTTCTAAACGTTGTTCCCAAAGAGTTTCATAAGTATGTAAGCGATTGGCTAGTACTCCACGGAAGGTATATATGTACTGCTAAAAAACCTAACTGCTCACACTGCTTTTTGCATGATTTATGCGAATACGAGAGGCGTTGAATCTGGAGAATATATTAGATTTTTCTTCGCAATTGCGGTTTCCCCGTAGATATTGAAGTTTATTTGGTTTGATACGGCTCCTGTTAACTAATACGAACCTGACTTTCATAAATTTTGAAGTTGTTTTTACCTAAAAAATATATTCTAGTCGCTATAAATTTATGATAAACTAAGAAAATATTGATCCTTGGTAGCTTAGTTGGTAGAGCAAGTGGCTGTTAACCACTGGGTCGGCGGTTCGAGTCCGTCCCAAGGAGCCATTTTATTGCTTACAGGCGTTCAAAGATGTGCGGACTGTCTTAAAAATCATCGAGAAACCAATCATCGGAGGGTATTATCTATTCGCGGTTGTTCATAAAAACATTGATATAGCCAGAGAATTTTGTTACCGTTTCTGTTGCCATATAATAGTGTCATGAGGCTTTGGATTCATGTTAACTGACACCGAATGTAAAAACTTAAAGCCGAGAAGATAGGATTTAAGGACAGGCAGGATCCTGCCAAGTTAAAAAAGAAACAGAAGATAGAGACCAAAGAGAACATGGAAAACTTATTTGAAAAGTAGCCCAAGTGTCCACACATCAAACTGACTAGCTTGTATTGGAATATATATCATTATCTGCGACAACTATAGAAGTACGTAGCTCATTACTGTTTTGTCCGCCAGCGTCTATTAGAATTTTTCGCTGAGAGACTTAATTTCATTGCTTATAGAGTTTTGTAAAATTGATATCTTTTTTATCGTTTTGTTCTCATCTCTAACGGAAGCCCAAGCACTGGCAACTATCATGTCTGTCGGTCTCTATTAGCAGCAAGATATCTCCAGTTTGTGCTTGCCTCATAGAAGCTAGGTTGGTGTTGTGATGTCCATATAATTGCCATGATTCTATATCATATCATGTTGTAACGTACGATGCAATGCCATGTCATATATCATTTGGTAGGAAATGATGGATTTAATGAGCCCGGCTATGTAAAATATAAGGTTTCCAAGAGCCATCCTTTCTCATATAAAAAAAGGTTGACAATGAAAAAATAAGGTACTATATTGATGTTAGGTTGGGTGTCTCATGTACTTGGGAGTGCTCAGACAAGTGCTACTATGGGAGAGGGTATGTGTAAAGCTATTTCAAATTTTAGTTCTCCGTCTTGTCTGAAACTGTGTGATATCGCTAAAATTAGTGCAGAGAATTGTACCGATAAAGTTGCTGTGTGTCAGGGGCTCTATGAAGAGTTTGGATGTGCAGCTCTAGGAATTTCTTTAGTAGGTAGCATTGAAAGGTCTTAAGTATGCTTTTCTTGTCGGTACTGGCTATACTTGTTTAAAGAAAATTGTAACTTCAGTTTTTCATCATGCAGGGGGAGCTGTGGTTACCCTCTCTTACTGGATGGCAACACAATGGAGGCGAGTCCCTTTTTATGTTAAGCTTGCGACAAGACAATCATCAAAGGCTTGTTCCAGACCATAGAAGGTTCTGGCTAGAATGACTTGTTGGAGTTTTAAGATCAAAAGTCATTAACGATGGGGGGATCCCCGCATCTCCGATGAAATATTACGATATAGAAGGTTGCTTAGCTCGGCAATGAGCGAGGAAATATTGACGTCAATAGTTTTTTGTCCGACCATTTTCGTCTCTTATCTCGCTTTCCCTGAGCCCTCTCAAATAGGTTTCGGTAACCTGAATGCTTGCGTGGCACAGTAGTTTGCTAAGGTGAGCGGTATCCTTATGCTTTCGATATTCAGATCCTATGCAGTAGTTTCGTATAGTAGATGACACGTTTTTCTACAGCGTTGGCGGTAAAGTTGGCGAATGGATATTATAGAGTCAAGTCCTACCGTTTTTGACGGCCTGTTTGGCAGTTCCCTTTCCTCGCTTCGAAAGGGAAATCTGTTACAATTTAATACTCATTGCAGGAAGAGTGCCGGGCTAAAAGACCTTGAAATGCCATAATGGAAATAGCGGGTGACAATGATTCTATGGATAGATTTTACCTCCCAGGTTACAGGCACAGCTACCTTTTTAACTGTTTTCTTAGGAGGCCTAGCTTTAGTTTCTCTAAATGGGTTATGTACGCTTTCATGTGCTTGGAAAAGCAAATAAACAACTTAATTGAATTGATAATCACAACAAGATGAGCAAGAGAAGCAGCGTTTCGCCCTCTTTAGTTATTACAAGTTTGCTAGCGGTTATCCTAAAGAATCTAGCCCTTATAAGTAACAGAGCAATTATACTTTGATGATAAATTATATACTTCGAGCATGATTCGAAGATTGCCAATTGGGCATTTTTAAAATGACATAATGATATTATGTCATAATTACGTCATCATTTTGTTACGCGGGAAACGTAAGTTGGCCAATGGTTTCTGAGTTTTGTCATAACTTTTCTAAGAAAATAAAAAAATATCCAAATGCGAAAAAAGTTTTTAATACCAGTTAAGTATTATCTATAATGGGTGCTAAATGAAAATAACTATTACAGACCCGCAAGGAGAACAACGACCTAAGTAGAATGCGAATACTATAAGCGTATGGCAAGGGATTAGCCCTGCCATTCTGCTATAAGCCCTTCGCTCCTCTTTTTTGATGTCCCTACTGTACGGCCCATGCTTCAAAGCATTTATGTTGCCCTTATAATTATGGTGTATCAACCTTTCTTGCTCATAAAAATTCGTTCCGTATTTTTTATTATTTCTTTTTCTTATCCCCCTTTTTGGGCTATATGCCTTACTAGAACCGACAGGTCGTCGCGGACCGATTCCGATAACGTTCTGCGATTGGCCATCTATGTTTACCTTCTCAACAACTATCTTATGCTCTAGATTTCTTCTTATCTTTATGATAGTCTCTGCCAGCTCTTTGGCAAGGTGCGAGTACTTAATAGCATTTTATACTACAGTTCGTTTCTTGTTTGTTCGGCTCTTTCATACAACTTCTTACTTCGCCTTATGGCATTGACCATCTTTGCCTCTAACAAAGTCTCCCACTTCAGGGCACAGCTGAAAACTTTTCTATATTCAACTTCTTTCGCCATCTTTAGTCCAATAAGAGACATGTCATAGTCGTCTTTTTCCGGAATTGGGAACTGGTTACGGTGGGCATCTTCACAGTAAAGCTGTCTTCCTTCTAAAAGCGACTTTTGCCGTTTATCTTTTTAAGCGTTTCATTTGTTAGCGTTGACATTGTATTGACAATTAAATGGGCGGTATACTCGTAGTAATAACACATTATATTTAATATAGATATTGCAAGAGAGAATCCGAGATATGCCAGACGGCCTCAGGGTTTTTGTTCATGACGAAGAGTTTATTTCTTAGAAAGACGTTTGCAAGATTACAAGTTTGGGATACCGAATTTTGCTTGAGTTGTATAAGAATGGTCTCTTCGTTAAGCCTTTAGCAAGCTTCTCGCGTACTTTCTTTCCTCATAAAGCTGTTCTGGGGTGGGCTGCCCACGATATGAAGAGAAGATATTCCAAGTTGAGCCTTCGAAGAGGCTCCTCCGAAACCTAAAATATCTCTGTACGGGCTTTTAACGGGATATGCGTGAATAAGCAACCGTGCTACTTTAAAAGCTCTATCACTATGCTCTCGTTCATCAGCCTAACGCTTAAGTATTAACGATACGAAATGCTTAACATATTATCGGTAATTTGTTGCCATAGGAAAATTCTCTTGGAATATTTTGATACCTTCTTCAGTAATTTGGTATACCAGATATCTCTACTTCTTCCGTCCATTTCCGCTCCTCTTTTCTTTCTTCTTCTCGTTTCCTGCTGTTGTTCGAAAAAGCCACGATACGCGTCTGCAGCGTTTACTTTTCCACCTCCTATGCCTACAAGAGCCATTCCCAAGACTAGTAAGTAAGTCTTGGTGTTTTTTCCTACTACCATGCTTCTTTTACTCCTATTTTGTATGCTGCGTTCTCTATATGCTTGATGAGCTGCCAGACTCTCTCGTCGTACGCCTTTCGGTCGCTCTCGACATAATCTTCCTCTTCTGTTATAGCTTCCAGCCAATATGTATTATTTAATTTCACGGGACCTCTAACTTTCTGTATGCTTCAGCTTTGCCACTTCCTCAATGGACAGGCCTGTGTATTTGCTTATAACATTAGTTGGCATATACCATCCTCTAACATTGAAGTCGCAGTTTCCCTGACCTTCTTTAGTTCTCCCTCTCTTCCTTCTTCTTTAGCGTCCCTAACGCTAGTAGCAATCTCGTCTGCTTTCATCTCATAGCGTTCATAATCCAACAGCTCTTCTGGAGCGTATACGTATTCCGCCAAAGCCGTATACGTGCTCCCCATAACCGGATATAGTCCTTGCTATCAGGTTAAATCTTAATCCGAACCTCCTTCTTCTGTTTCTATACTTATCTACAAGTATTTTAAATCTCTTAATGAATTATTATGTTTTCATTAAGGATTCTTGCGCTTGATATTGC
>JAITTR010000103.1 GCA_031286725.1 Holosporales bacterium
TGCTTTGGAATTTCAGACAAATGAATTACTAAGAAGAACGGAATTTTGGTGTTCGTTTGAAGAAGGCATGAAAAGGTTCTTTAAGAAGCATATAGCTCAACAACCGTTATAAACGTTTCAAATTAACTCTATGAACAATTGATTTGTCTCGTTCTCTCCGCCTTGACAAATCTCTAGGGTAGATATACTAAAAATAGAGCTGAGGGGCTATAAAGAAAGATGTCTCCCTTCGCTTGTTTTCGCTCCAATTTTTTAAGCGTAATTCTTTAATGCGGAAGCGATATTATCTGCGGATAAGGGGCTTGTTTGTATCTGTTTTTCTCTAGAACAATGGACGACGGGGGATTTTGAAGTATTTAAGAATATTAATTTGGTTAAAACGTCAAAATGTTTATTAGAAGATAAGAATTCGTTAATAATATTTGACAATCCCCCGAATATTCCTTCTTCAACTATAATGATTTTCTTATAATCTCTAGAAATTTTCAAAAATTTATCAAAATCAAACGGTTGGATAACCCTAACGTCCACGATTGTAGGGTTTGTTTTCGAAATATTAACCGCCTCTAAGATGTTGTTTAGAAGCGGTCCGCAGAAAAATATAGCAACATTTTCCCCCAAAGAAACTATCCTAAAAGAAATTTCAAAGTCGTCATTACGAGCATGTTCAACAGCTTCAGATTTTGGATATCTAATAGCCAGCGGCGAAGAATTATGATTAGCGGCAAACTCTAACATTTTCTGTAATTCATATTTAGAGGATGGAGCTAGTATGAAGAAATTATCGAAATTCTGCAATAAAGCGATATCGTAAACCCCAGAATGAGTCTTTCCGTCGGCTCCTGGGAAACCCGCTTTGTCAATAATAAATCTTACGGGAAGATTCTGAAGAAAAACATCGTGAAAAATTTGATCAAACGCTCTTTGTAAAAATGTTGAATATATAGCGACAAACGGCTTCAAACCGCCTTTTGCAAGTCCTGCGGCAAAAGTTACCGCATGCTCTTCCGCAATGCCAACGTCAAAAAATCTGTTGGGAAACTTTTCGGCAAATTTAGTTAGTCCGCATCCAGATTTCATAGCTGCAGTTATGCAAACGATTTTTTCGTCCTTTTCCGCTAGCTCGATGATTTTATGGCCGAAAACGTCCGAAAATCTTTCTGGATAAGATTTTTCCACGCCGTGTAATTTTATCGAATCATTTTCGGCTAATTCGTATCCCTTTCCTTTTTCGGTGACCGAATGAATAATGACGGGCTTATAGTTTGCAATATCCCTAACGTTTTTAAAGATTTTGATAAGTTTTTCTATATCATGGCCGTCAATAGGCCCTATATACTGAAATCCAAGTTCTTCAAATATCGTCCCTCCTTTTATTGCGTACATAAAGTTTTTAGCGAATTTTTCAATACATTTTGATAAATTATTTGGTAATTGAGATAAAAACCCTCTAAAAACTTTTCTAAAGTGAAGCCCGCTTTTGGAAGACAATAACCCCGTAAGGTATTTTCGCATAGCTCCTACCGATTCCGATATCGACATCTGATTATCGTTTAAGATCACTATAAAATTTTTAAGATTGTCCGTATTATTCATAGCTTCGTAAACCATTCCCCCGCTGAGAGATCCGTCTCCTATGATAGATAAAATTTTAAAGTCTTCGCCATTTATATCCCTAGCTTTTGCGAGACCAATCGCCGCGCTTAAAGACGTCGAGGCATGGCCTGAGATAAACGAATCATATTCGCTTTCCTTAGGATCGGGAAACCCAGACGCCCCAGGAAAAGATCTTAAATCTTCCATAAGTTTTCTTCTTCCTGTTAATAATTTATGAGCATAAGACTGATGCCCAACGTCAAAAATAAGTTTATCCTTTGGGCAATCGAAAATGTAATGAACCGCCGCGGTTATCTCGACAATACCCAAATTGGATCCCAAATGTCCCCCGTTATTTGAGGTTATTCTTATAATTTCTGAACGCAACTCTGAACATAATAGTATTAGTTGCTTAACGCTTAGTTTTCTTAAATCGTCTGGAGAACTGATAAAATCTAAAATCATTTAATTTCTTACGAAAACAAAAAGCGAATTTTTCTCGAAAAAGTTTTAAAAATTAACATTTTTTTAACTTTTTTCTGATATCCAAAGCCATCCCTAACCCCCACCCTCCCGGGGGAGCCTTATTTACCACTATCTATGCAAGCATAGCTTTAGCATATCATATTTGCATTAAAATTGCGTTGATTTTCGCAACTTTCTTTTGAAAATTAAAATGTTGTCCAATTTGGAATTGACAACTATACTCAAGTTAACCGTAGCGTTGAGGAACTTTCAAAAATTAATATTTTAAATGAAACAATTATATGAAATTCACCTAAGCTTTTTGAGGATAAAAATATCCGCCCCTCGTGAAATTAAATGAAAAATTTGCATCGCGCACAACATACGAACATTTTTTACTGATAAAAACAAGCGAATAAAGAGACGACTTACGCGTATTGTTGTTTTCAAAGATAACTCTTTTTATTTTGAGTTACTTTAGAATAAAGCTAAATAAACTTCCCGGGAAATATAGAGTTTTTGATTAATGCACAATTTATTAGCAAAAGAGCGGAATTATTGGTTTAAAAAAGATTATTTACCTTGATATCAAGTAGCGAAATTTCTCAAATACGCTTTTTAGAAGATAGATTTTACGAATTCATTGAGTTAAAAAAGTCTTCGTTAGTTTTGGAATATTTTAGTTTCTCTATCAGGAATTCCATAGCCTCTATAGTACCCATAGGATTTAAGATTCTTCTTAGAATCCACATTTTCGATAAAGTAGCTTTGTTCTTGACTAATAGCTCTTCTTTTCTCGTCCCGGATTTATTGATATCGATTGCTGGGAAAACTCTTTTATCTAGAAGTTTTCTATCTAATACTATTTCAGAATTTCCCGTACCTTTAAACTCTTCAAAAATTACGTCGTCCATTCTCGAGCCAGTGTCGACAAGAGCAGTCGCAATAATTGTCAAAGATCCTCCTTCTTCTATATTTCTTGCGGCTCCAAAGAATCTTTTAGGGCGTTGAAGCGCATTGGAATCAACTCCTCCGGTTAAAACTTTGCCGGACGAAGGCACAACCGTGTTATAAGCTCTAGCTAACCTTGTGATAGAGTCTAGCAGAATTACGACGTCTCGTTTGTGTTCCACTAATCTTTTCGCTTTTTCAATAACCATTTCCGTAACTTGAGCATGCCTGGAAGCCGGTTCGTCAAAGGTCGAGCTAATCACTTCTCCTTTGACGGATCTTTGCATATCGGTAACTTCTTCAGGCCTTTCGCCTATCAAAAGAACAATCAAATAAACGTCTGGAAATCTTGCCGTAATCGATTGCGCTATCGTTTGCAACATAACCGTTTTTCCAGTTCTTGGAGGAGCGACAATGAGAGCTCTTTGTCCTTTTCCAATAGGGGCGACTAAGTCTATAACTCTTTGAGTTATAGCAAATAGTGGCTCTTTTGCAGAATTTTGAATTTCAAGAGTTAACATTTCATCTGGATAAAGATGAGTTAAATTATCGAAATTGGTTCTCTTTTTTATATTGTCGGTATCGTCGAAATTAACCTTTAGTATCTTTAATACGGAAAAATATCTTTCAGTTTCCTTGGGAGACTTTATTTGACATTCTAGCGTATCTCCCGTTTTCAACCCCAATTTTTTAATAAAAGAGGGAGCCACGTAAACATCGTCCGGGCCTGGCAAGTAATTCGATTCCGGAGATCTTAAAAAACCAAAGCCGTCTTGAAGCACTTCCAAAACTCCGACGCTAAAGATTGGAATATCCGCTTCAGACACTTTTTTTAATATCGAAAACACTAAATCTTGCGTTCTCATTATATGAGGATTTTCTACATTATACTCCGTCGCGTATTCAAGTAATGTAGCAAGCGGTTTATTCTTTAACTCTTGAAGATTCATTATCCCTTTTCTCTAAAACAAACGATATATACTCGGAAAAATCTGCGATCGGAAGAAATATGTTGATTTTCCTCGCAAACCATAATAATATTATACTGCAGATTTTAGAAAAGCAAAACATTTTTTTGGTGATTTATGAAAAAAAACATTCATCCGGAATATCACACGATCTCAGTCGTGATGACCAATGGCGAAAAATTCGAGACAAAGTCTACCCTTGGAAAAGAAGGAGACGCTATTAATTTAGATATCGATCCAACGACTCATCCTGCCTGGACTGGAACCGGACAAAGGTTAATGGATAGAGCCGGACAAATAAGCAAATTTGGTAAAAAATATAATAACTTCGGAATAAAATAACGTTTGCTCATATTACTTATGCGCAGAATCTTTTTTTATCAATAAATTTGTGTTTGATTTAGAATCTTTAAATAAAGAGCAAAAAGAATCTGTTCAAAGTACTGAAGGAGCCGTTTTGGTTTTAGCGGGAGCCGGCACTGGAAAAACTAAAGTTTTGACATCGAGAATCGCGTATATAATTTCTAAAGGCTTATGTTTTCCTGATCAAATCTTAGCTGTAACGTTTACTAATAAAGCCGCAAAAGAAATGAAAGAAAGGGCTATCAGCTTATTACTGGCAAGCGCTCCTTTTCTGGGGGATTTTTCAGGGCTTTGGATTGGAACTTTTCACTCGTTGGCTCTTAGAATGATTCGGCCTCTTCACGAGAAATTTAAAAGGTCTTCTAACTTTTCGATAATAGACGCTGACGACCAGTTAAGAATAATTAAAAAGATCATGAAAGAAAACGGAATAGACGATAAAAAATATCGACCTAAGTCTATCGTTTATTATATAAATCGTTGGAAAGATCAATATAAATCCATAGAAGAAGCTAAAACCCTTGTTTCTAAGTTTACGACAGAAGAAATAGCTTACAAACTCTATAAGCCATATCAAGAAATGCTGGCTTCTCTAGACGCTATAGACTTTGGCGATATATTAACGTATTGCATAGATATTTTTAAATATAGCCCGGAAGTCATCTCTAGATATCAAAATAAATTTAAATATATATTAGTCGACGAATACCAAGACACCAATGCGGCTCAGTATATATGGTTAAAACTGTTGTCTATGAAGCATGGAAACATATGTTGCGTTGGAGACGACGATCAAGCTATATATAGTTGGAGGGGAGCGGATGTTGGAAATATTTTAAAGTTCGAAAAAGATTTCAAAGACGCAAAAGTAATTTGTCTTGGACAAAATTATAGATCTACAAAAAATATCTTAAAGGTAGCAAACGCTCTTATATCGAACAATTCTACTAGAATGAAAAAAGAATTTTGGACAGATGGCGAAGCGGGACTTCCCGTTATCGTAAAATCTCTAGACAATCCTAGATACGAAGCTTATTTTGTCTCGTCTCTTATAGAAAATAAACATAATATGGGAACAAGATTTAGCGAGATGGCCGTTTTGGTCAGGGCGACTTTTCAAACCAGAGCGTTTGAGGAAAGATTTATAACCGCTGGAATTCCTTATACTATATCTGGAGGATTGAAGTTTTACGAGAGAAAAGAAATAAAAGACGCTGTCGCTTATTTAAGATTAGTAGTAAATCAAGACGACGGCCTTGCATTCGAAAGGATAGCGAATATTCCCAAAAGAGGCGTAGGAACAGTCTCTATAAACAAATTTTATACAATCGCGAGAGAACAAAACGTGTCTATTCCCTCTGCCGCAGAAATATTTTCGAAAAATGCCTCTTCAATCTCCGCAACGAAATTGGTCGAGTTTTTCAAAGACCTTAATATATGGCGAGAAGAGGCAAGTTACCTTTCTCCGTCAGATTTGACGAAAAAGATTTTGGAAGAATCTGGTTATATAACGATATTGAAGGAAAGCAAAACCATAGAAGACGAAGCCAGAATTGAGACGTTAGAGGAATTAGTCAACGCTCTTAGGGAATTTGATACTGTCTCGGAGTTTTTGGATTACATAAGCCTAGTCTTAGACAATTCAGATTCTAGCCCTCAAGATAAAGTTATCATAAGCACAATTCACGCCGCCAAAGGACTGGAATACAATACTGTTTTCATACCAGGATTTGAGGAGGATATTTTGCCTCATAAGAAATCAATAGAGGAAAAAGGAGAATTAGGAATAGAAGAAGAAAGAAGACTTTTTTACGTCGCGATAACAAGAGCGAAAAAAGAAGCGTATATAACAATGTGCAATAAAAGAGGCAGCTACGGAGATTACGGAGCAAGACAATACGTATCCCCTTCAAGGTTTTTATACGACTTGCCAAAAGGAAGCGTGAAAATAATATAACCGCTTTCAAGTTGATATTCGCTTAAGTCATATTGCTCCAAACTCCGTTACAAAAAGATTTAATATTTTTATAATTCAGTAACTTGAATAAACGTACTGGCCGAAATCTGCGTTTATTAAAAAATATATACTTTTATTAAGAGAATTTTTTCTTCCTAACTCTAATCATCATACGTTTCGTTCTCAAAAAATGTATGCGCTTGCTAGAAATTTAAGGTTTTGACAAACAATCTTATATAATAATCCACCTAAAAATTGAGAAAAGGCGAGAAGTTAGCCGTCTGTATAAACTAATTTGGTTGGGAAAAGAGTAGTTTGTTTTGTCCTCGAAGAAGATGGTATGGCGATAGGAAATTAGAGTTCTTCAAACTAAGCGTGAAGTTATTTCCATAGCTTTCTGTTTATGAAACTATTTCAAAGGATAAGTTGCGAGGGGACAAAGCTGATTCTTATTATAGTAGGAGATACGATAAGTTGAGGGTTTTCAAAACTTTTTGATAAAGTTTGCTATAAGTTAATCAAAAGCAAAGCATTACTAAGAACTAGAATCCATTCACCCGCTTTATTCTGGATGCAACGATATTCAAGATTTGGGCAATACTAATGTTGAAAATAGTTTTGTTGCGAAACTTTTAATATTAGACGATTTTCTTAAAGAGTTTCAAGAAAATACTAAGGAGTTCAAGATTTATATTGAGAACATAGTTAAGTTATTTTAATCCTATCGCTTGACAGTCTTTAATCGAGCGAACAGAAATTGTCTTGTTTGATTCTTTGCTAGCTTTTGGTTACAGATATCAGTCTAGTGAGGAGCATTTCCAGTAAAGCAACTTTATCATACATAATTTATCTGAACTTTTTGGAGGCAAAAATGCTATCTCTCTTGAATAATATCAAGAGAACTCTTTTTAAACCTAATTTAATAAGAAAGAGGAAAGCGAGCGGAGAGATTTCTCCTCTTCCAATTAAAATTTAAGCTAAACTGTTTGATTTGGAATCATTTTAATAAAGACAAACAATAAGCCTTTTCCTAATATGCCCAAAAACTTATATGATACGCCAAAGATACCAAAAGAGGATTAGAGCGAACCTCGACAAATCTTCAGGACGGATATGATATAATCGGAGAATACTAGATAGGTATGCGTAAGAAAATCCTGCGCGTTAAAGTTTTCAAAATGTGATAGAATACAATAATGTTAGCATAATATCAATTTTATATCAGGATCATGGAAGAAAAAGGAAATATTGCGCCTGTAACGATAGAAGATGAAATGCAAAGATCCTATTTGGATTATGCTATGAGCGTTATCGTTTCTAGAGCGTTGCCGGACGCAAGAGACGGATTAAAGCCTGTTCATAGAAGAATTATTTACTCTATGAACGAAAACGGGAATCATTATACCAAACCCTATAGAAAATCTATGAGAATCGTTGGAGACGTCTTGGGGAAATTTCATCCCCATGGAGACGCTGCAGTTTACGAGACTATGGTACGCTTGGCTCAGGATTTTAGCTTAAGAGTTCCGCTTGTTGACGGACAAGGAAATTTCGGATCGATGGATGGGGATTCAGCCGCAGCGCCAAGATATACCGAAGCAAGAATGGCTTTGATAGCTCACGAGTTGGTTGCGGATATAGAGGACGATACAGTAAATTTCGTTCCAAATTATGATAATACTTTATTAGAGCCGTCTGTTTTGCCGGCTAGGTTTCCAAACCTTATTGTAAATGGGGCCGGAGGAATAGCCGTCGGAATGGCGACTTATATACCAACGCATAATCTTGGAGAAGTTATTGACGCTTGTTTCGCTATTATTGATAATCCAGAGATATCAGTCGACGAATTAATTCAAAATTATATCCCTGGGCCAGATTTTCCGACCGGCGGAATTGTCATGGGGAACAGAGGCGTAAAAAACGCTTTCGAAACGGGAAGAGGATCCGTTATCGTTAGGTCTAAGACAAGTATTATAAAATCACATGGAGATAGAGAAACAATAATAGTTCACGAAATTCCATATCAAGTTAATAAAGCTAAATTAGTTGAAAAAATCGCGGAACTCGTGAAGGAAAAAACTGTCGAAGGAATTAGCGATATTAGAGACGAATCAAATAAAGATGGGGTTAGAATTGTTATAGAATTAAAAAAAGACGCGATTGGAGAAGTAATCTTAAATCAATTATTCAAGTTTACTCCGCTTCAAACAAGTTTTGGATACAATATGTTGGCTCTTGTTAAAAAGAGGCCTTTGAGACTTTCGTTAAAGGAAATTATTAATCATTTTTTAGAGTTTAGACAAGAAGTCGTTGTAAGAAGAAGTAAGTTTAATTTAAAGAAATGCAGGGGGAAAGCCCATATATTACTTGGGTTTGCATTGGCTATTGCCAATATAGATAGAGTAATAGAAATAATCAGAGGAGCATCAGATAGAAACGAGGCGAAAGAAAATTTGATGGCGGAAGTTTT
>JAITTR010000046.1 GCA_031286725.1 Holosporales bacterium
CTTCATCATGAGTTATTTTACTTTTATCTCTAAAATCATTATCAATAATCTCTTTTATTTTTGGTATAGTGTTGTTTAATATAGAGCCATCTCCTGTATTTGCGTGTCTAATGGGGGTTTTCTGGCTTCAGCGATATGCCTATTGGTATTCTTACCGTAGTGTCCCCGTAAAGGATTCCGATCTCGATTCGGTAGACCCTCTCTCTTTCTTCTTCTAAAGCTTTTTTAGAGTAATAACCTTGAGTTTTCCATGTTCTCTTTGGGCCCTATCTTCTGTTTCTTTTTTAACTTGGCAGGATCCTGCCCGTCCTTTATTATCCTTAGCTCGTCTCTTTTCTTCCTGTTGATACCTCAAGATACATGCCGTACGCATCATATTTGCAATAAACCCTATCTTTGGGCTTTAAGTTTTTACACTCGTCCGTCTGTGTCAGTTAGCATGAATTCAAAGCTTCACAACGCTGTTATATGGCAACGGAAATGGTAACAAAACTGGTTGCGTCAATGTTTTTATGAACAACCGCGAATAAATAATGCCTCCTAACATTGGTTTTTGGAATAGCCTGAACATCTTGAACGTCTGTAAACAATGAATTGGTGTTCCTCGAAAGCACAATATTTATTCGCCCAAACCTTCAAGCAAATTTAAATTTCCTTTCTTTTGATAAAGCGGAGAAAAAACTTTATTAAAGTTGTAAAAAGCACCCTATCGCTAATGTCTCGGAATTTTATTCTAAATAAAATAGTTTATATTATATAATAATTTATCCAAAATTGGGGGTTCAAAATGTCCGCGTGGAACATTCTATAATTTTCATTTAATGAAAGCTAGTAAAATCAAGCATCTATTACAGGATAGAAACAAATTTGTCAAGGTGGAGAGCGAGCAATGCGAGCGGACCTTGACAAATCTTTTGGGCGGATATGGTATAATCCCAAAATACCATATCCGCCCCCAGAAGATTGAATCAAAAATAACGAATTACAATAATGACATATTTAATTTCTTTAAAAGTTCAAAGTCCTTTTGGTAATCGGAATTCCGAACGGTCAATAATTTCTCTCCAACAAATATAGAGTTCGCTCCGGCAAAGAAACATAAAGCTTGCAATTCTTCGCTCATAGTTTCTCGTCCGGCCGAAAGCCTAACGAATGATTTAGGCATAAGAATTCTAGCTAAAGCAATACTTCTAACAAAATCGAAAGTATCTACGTCCGGAGCATTTTCTAATGGAGTGCCGGGAATCTTTATAAGCCTATTAATAGGGATCGAAGCTGGAGGTTTTTTCAAATTTGCAAGCAAAACAAACATTTTTATACGATCTTCATTTGTTTCTCCCATGCCGATGATTCCGCCTGAGCAAACGTTTATGTCGTATTTTTGAACTAAATTTATCGTATTTATTTTTTCGTCCATAGTTCTTGTTGTTACTATATTTTTGTAATATTCTGGCGACGATTCAATATTATGATTATAATAATCTAAACCGCAGTCTTTTAATGTCTTTACTTGATCCTCAGTTAAGGTTCCCATTGTAAGGCAGGTTTCTAACCCTAATTTTTTAACTTCTTTTACGACTTTGCAAATCATTTCAAAAAACTCGCGATTGGGCATTCTACCCGACGATCCCATGCAAAATCTCGAGCTTCCGATTTCTTTTGCTTTTTGGGCGGCATCCAAAATCGTTTTCAAATCCGTTATGATTTGTTTGGGCATTTTCGTTTTGTTTCTCGAAGATTGAGCGCACCACGCGCAATCCTCTGAACAACCTCCGGTTTGTATGCTCAATAACGAACAAGCTTGTATTTTTGACGCATCAAAATTCTCTTTATGAATAGTATAAGCTTTGTATATTAATTCAAAAAAAGGAGTATAAAAAATCTCTTTTGCAGTTTCGAATTTAACCATATTTAAAGCCAATTGTGGTATAAAATATCAATAATATAGAGAATAAGCCACGGAATATGGCAAGTCAAATAGATATTATAGAAAAATACAAGAATATAATAAGCGAGTTAAATAAAGATAAATTATTTAGGAAATTATATTCTTATGATAAAGCTTTTTTAGATTTTTCAAGTAACGATTACTTAAATTTATCGAATAATGAAAACGTTATAGCTGCCGGATATGAAGCCGCAAAGAAATATGGAGCTGGAAGTTCCGGCTCTAGATTATTGTCTGGAAATAAGCCTATTTTTGAAGAATTCGAATCTCAAATAGCTATGGACAAAAACGCGGAGTCCGCTATTATTTTCAATTCCGGGTTCCAAGCTAATTTGGGGGCGTTGAGCGTTCTTTTAGACAAAGACTCGACAGTAATATTTGACAAGTTAAACCATGCGAGTATGTATCAGGGAGCGTTTATTAGTAACGCTAAATTAATAAGATATAATCACCTTAACTATGATCAATTAGAGTCTATATTAAAAGAGAATGAAAACAAAAATGTATTTATAGCAACGGAAACAGTTTTCGGAATGGACGGCGATATGGCCGACTTAAAAGCCTTGTCTTTTCTATCCGAAAAATATAACGCAATTTTATATCTAGACGAGGCTCACGCTACCGGGCTGTATGGGAAATTTGGCTATGGATTATCGACAAATTTTAACTTGAATATGGAAAGAACCATTATAATGGGAACATTTAGTAAAGCGCTCGGAGTATCGGGAGCGTATATCGCATCAAGTAATATTATTATAGATTATTTAATTCAAAAATGTAAGAGTTTTATTTATTCGACGGCTATTTCTCCTTTTTGCATTGGAGCTGCTCAACATTCATGGAATTTAATAAGAAATTTAGGGGAGGTTAGAGAAAAGTTGATGCGGGACAGCCAATATATAAGAGACAATATAAAAGATTTAGGGTATAAAGTCATAGGAAATAAAACAAATATAATTCCGATAATTTTCGAAAATATAGAAGAAGTCGAAGCTATTAGAAATAGATTTTTGAAAGAAAAAATTATAGTGTCTCTTATCAGAAGCCCAACCTCCCCAACTCCTAGAATCAGAATAGCCCTAAGCGCCTCTCATTCTAAAAACCATTTGAGAAAAGCGTTAAGCGTTTTGGAAGAGGCATATAGTTGAGCGCTTTAATTCAGGATAGTATTATTATATTTATATGAATAAACCCCAAGATTACACGGATTATTTAATCGATAGTCTGCGTAATATGCAAATAAAGACTTTATATACAATTTCGTCTTTCAAGCGAAAAGATAAGAAATACGTCGCTTGCCGTCTATTAAAGATACGGGATACAGTTCATTATCGGATTATTACCTTTCCAACTCCGGAAATATCGAATCTCTATAAGCCTACGGCTTTTCCACAAGCTCTCGGCTAGCGAAATCTGGCAGCGAGGTTAATTTAGAAACAACAATTGCTCTTCCCGTAAGCTTTACGTTATCGCCTTCAAATTTTACGTTTAAAATACCGGATCTTTTTGAAGCTTGGAATGCTAATAGCTCGGATTTCCCTAATTCGCGAGACCAAAAAGGAGTCAGCCGACAATGCATTGATCCGCAGACCGGATCTTCGCTAATACCAACTCTAGGCGCAAAATACCTCGCCGTAAAATCAAATGGGGCATCTCCTTGAGCGGTAATTGCTACGGCTCTTGCGTCTATTTTCTTTATTGCTTCAAGCTGCGGTTGCACTTTTTTCACTGCCTCTGCATTTTTTAATACGACAAAATAAATCAAATCGTCTTTCAAAACTTTAATGTAATCATCTATTCCTAAGATTTCTTTTACCGAAAAAGGAAAGTTTTTGCATTCGTAAATAGGTTTTGCGGGAAATGTCATAGTTATTGTTTCGTTTTTATTTAATTCCGCTTTTAAATATCCGCCTTTGTACTCGAAACTTATTACGTTTTTAGGAACCAATTTATTTGAGAAAATTACGTATGCGGACGCTAAGGTAGCATGTCCGCAAAGCGGAGCCTCTTTAAGCGGAGCGAACCATCTTATATAAAAAGTATCTTCGCTTAAGCGCTTTAAAAAAGCCGTATTTGACCAACTATGATAGAATGAAAAATTCTGAAGTTTTTTGTCGGAGGGATATTCTTTAAGAAAACACACGCCAGCCGGATTCCCAGAAAACGGAGTATCCGTAAAGGCGTCGACTAAGAAAAACATTATAAAAACTTCAACGTATAATATGCAGTCATTGTAAGATAAAATTACGTCGCGGTAAAGATAACTCCCGTTTTGGGGAAAATTCTCTCGAAGACAGAGGCTATTGAAAAATAAACAACTCGACCGCAAGCTGGCGAGTCGTTTATAATCCGATTATACGTTCGTATTAAAATAGTTATAATTGTGAACAAGGCCTTTTCAAAGCTTTTCTTTTTAATTTTTATTAGCTTTTCGTCTCTTGCAAGCGAATACATAATAATGGATGAAGAATCTGAATCGTTTTTAGAAGATATCATAGAAAAAATAAGCGGAGCGTTGAATTATAAGCAAAAAATATCGGTTTATATTTCAAATAGCCAAGTATTAAACGCGTGCGCTAATCAAAGAGGAGACATACTAATAAACGCTGGAGCTATCTTGCGCTGTTCGGACGTTTGTGAATTAATCGCGATTATTGCTCATGAAGTCGGGCATATAGCAGGGAGCCATATAACTGCGTTTTTAGCCAATCGCTCCGATTTTATGAGAGCGGGACTTGTAACAATGTTAATTGGAGCTACGGCTTCTATTCTCGCAAGAGATGCCGCTCCTTTGGCCGCAGGAGTTTTAGGCGGCCAAAATATGACCCAGAAAATGGCTTTAACAAAGCTCAGACAAAAAGAAAGCATGGCGGACACAAGATCCGCGGAGGCTATTAAAAAACTCGGATGGCCTATTTTCAAAAGTTTCGTGTCTATTTATGAAAAATTAAGCGCCGGAATTCCAATCTATAACGTATATGAATCTACTCATCCATATTCCGCGGACAGAGTGGCAAAATTTAGAAAATTATACGAAGAAGAGAAAAATAAAGAATTTGATGAAGAAAAAATAGAGTTAATAAAATCTATGCAGAAGAAATTTGAAATAATACAAACGAAAATAAAAGCTCTTGTTTTTAATCCTAGCTATATAATTGACTTGTACCGTAATCCGAAGAACAACAGCGAAAAATATGCGAAAGCCATAGCCTTGTACAAAAACAGAAAGTTTGAGGAATCTGAAAAGTTAATAGACGATATATTGGCCGATAAAGAAGAAGTTTTCAACGCAGCTAATTTAACGGAGATTAAAGCTATGTGTCTTATTAAAAGGAATAAGCCGGAAGAAGCCGCTAAAATCTCATATCAATATCTTAACCAAAAAGATACGCATAGGGATCTGGGGATAATATATGCCGACGCAGTCGTTGTAGGCGAATTAGACAGAAAGCAGATAAAACAAGCCATACGGATGCTAAATAAAATAAGAATTAAATACAAAAATGAATTATCAATAATAGATATGCTTGGAAGGCTATATTCCATTAATAACGAAGAAGACAAGTCCCGTCTTTGCTCAGCGGAAATTGCAAGCCAAATTGGAGACGAAAAAACTGCAGTTCTTCATGCAAGAAAAGCTTCCAAATCAAAGAACAAATTCGTCAGAAGGAACGCCCTCGATATACTAACAAGCTGCGATAGATAACTTTGTTACACAACAGGTATAAATGTTTAGCCTCTCAAAGTTTTTATTTGGGGTTCAGGAGCAAGTTGGCATATAGAGTCGTGTTTATAACCATATCATTTTCGTGTTGTTATTATTGGAAACTGAGGCTATTATGAGCTTTAAAGACACGCTTTTCTATTAGATTAGGCGCGCGAAGAGCTTTTATATTTATCGCTTGAAAGAAGCGTCCTCAACCTAATATAATAAATTGGAAGGTTGGTAAGAAAATATTCCCGCAAAGGTGTTGTTGTGTTTGATCTAATTTTAATTTCCAATGAGGAAAAAATCTATGAAGGTAAAGCGAAAGAAGTGAAAGTAATAATAGATTCTGTGCCTGTTTCTATTCTTTCTCAACATCAGCCGTATATTGCTAAAATAGAAGATAGCGTTAGTATAAAGAAGGAGGGAAGCGCGGTTGAATCTATAAAGATAGATAAAGGGTTTCTATATACTAACGGAGAAAAATGCTTTGTAGTGATAGATAAAGATTAATTTTATACTTTTCTTTGATTAATAAATATATTTTATTATCTCGCATGGTTGCCTAGGGCAACGAGGTTGGCGCAAAAATTACAAACTTAAAAGCTCGGTAACTATATTGTGAAAATTTCAATTTTTATGTAATTTTCTTGCTTATTTGCCTCCTATTTTGGTAAAATAATATCTGAGATGGGCAATAAGTGCACATAAAATATAGACCTCCGTGAGTTAGTTGCTCATCTCTTCTTATATTTCTGTTTTAGAAAAGATTAATTATGATGCGGCGATTACAGAAGCATGCTTCTAAATAATTTTTACTTCGGCTAATTAAGAAATAAATATTTCAAAAAATTTATGATAAGTTGCTTTGGGAAAAGTAGAGTTTTTCAAGATTATATTTAACCCCAAAAATAGCGAAAGAGTCTTCTTTTTCATACGTTTATAAAGCGGCATAGGGGCATCCTAAGTTTTTGAAGCGCTCTCTATATTCCGTATTTTCCCAAAATTCAATTTAAGTCGCGAGAATAGGCGAGCCGCTTTTTATGTTAAGCAAAGCGTTTACTATGCCTTCTCTCTTTTTCTTAAACTCCTCTTCACGCATTTTCTTGTATTTTACTTTTTCGTCGCCCAACAATTTTTCATTTTCCTCAATGACGGAGGTTAATTCTTCTTCCAATTTTGCAAATGATTCTTTTGCTTTCGCCAATGCTGCAACGGCAACGTTGTGCTTAGAAGTAGCGGCTGAAACTTCTTCTTCTGCCGCAGTTCTATTTCTCTTTGCGGTAGCAGTGTTGCCAGTTATTGAGGCAAGCTTTTGTTTCGCGGCGTTTAATGTCGTTTCGGCAGTTGTTTTTGCGGTTTCGGCTGCATTTATTTCATCTGAATGTTTTGTTTGTTCTTCCGAAATTTTCGCCTCCAGAGCCTTCTTTTTTGTGGAAAGCTCATCTAACTTATCCAGCGTAGGTTTTTCATCTTTAAGTTCTTCTTCCTCTAATTTCTTTAATTCGGCTAATTGTCTATCAATGGCGCTAACACTACTTTTTATGGTTAAAACTTCCTTTGTTGCCGTTTCCAGTTCCGGAGGATACCAAAACTTTGTTACTCCGTTATTATATGTAAAAGGAAGAAGCGCAGCATTGTTTTCCCTTTTTTCTTCGATTTTTTGCGCTTCTTTAAATTTTTCTGGAAACTCGTCTTTTAATTTGTATT
>JAITTR010000060.1 GCA_031286725.1 Holosporales bacterium
CTAAGGTGAACCTTAAAAATTATCTAAAATTTTAAGGGACAAAAAAGTTTTTGCGTCTTTGAAAAAAAGATTCTATCATAAAAATATATCCGGTTTATGCAAAAAAACATCCAACAATCAATTTTTAAAAAGGAGAAATAAAATGAAAAACAACAATTCCAAATTCTTGAAGGAAACAAATAAAATCTATACTTTTGGGACTATTTCGTATAATAGAGTTCAAGTCTCAAAAAATGTTATATCGTGCGAATGAATTAATATTTGGAAACCCAAAACTATAAGCAACAAGGAGGGTGTAATGAAAGATGATTTATTAGAAGAATTATTCTTTTGGCTAACTAAGGAAGTTTACATAATAGCAGTATGGGCGGCAATAGCTTTAAATACCCTAATGAACGGCAAGAAGCTATACAAGATATTTTAAACAACAAGGAAAATGGAAAACTTAGAAACGAAAAAGAATATATCTTAAACATAACGAGCGGATTTGTCAAGGTGCAAAGCGAGCGAACCTTGACAAATCTTCCGGGCGGATATGGTATAATCTAAAAATACCATATCCGCTCCCGTAGCCATACCTAAGAAATTTTTAGTCTTCAACTATTTCTATTGGCATAATGGCAAAAACCATATTTATATCCGGCTTTTCTTGAGTATCCGTAGGTTCTATTAAGGTTGAAGAGGTAGTTTCGGCCAATAGCATTTTCGCTTGAGGAGTTTCTATTTGCTTTAGTATTTCTAATAAGTATCTACTGTTAAAACATATTTCAAAAGAATCGAAAGCGTTAAAATTAGCTTCTATTTCTTCTGTCGCTTTTCCTAATTCTCGGCTTAGTCCGGTTAAAGTTAATTTATTTTTTTGTATATTTAATTTTACGGAGCTTGAGGAATCCATAACGACAGCGCTGACCCTATCTAACGCTTCTATTAATTCTTTTGTGTTCATTATTAGAATCTTATCGTTAGATACCTCTAAAGCGCCTCGATATTCTGGAAATGTTCCATTTATTAATCTCGAGCTGAATTCAGTTATGATTTCTTCTGAGGTTATCTTAAACGATATTCTGTTTTCAGCAACAGAAATTTCAATGTCTTTTTGAATAGAAGCGTCAAGCAATTTTAACAATTCCGCGACGGCTCTTTTAGAGACAATAATAGAAGGCATATTTTGAACGTCCGCGGAGGAATCTACGCTAATGCAAGCTATTCTAAACAAGTCGGTCGCAACGAATCTTAATTTATTGTTTCCTAGATCGTTTTCATAATGCATATGAATTCCGTTTAAATGAAATCTGGTATTGTCTTGAAGCATAGCTACTTTTGCAACGTCTATCGCATTTTTTAGAATTTTAGCGTTCATCGAAAATTGAACGGCATAGTCGGCGTTTACGATAGGGGGGAAGTTTTCGCTTACCATATAATGCAAAGTAAACGTAGCTTTAGCGCTTGCTAATTGAATCGAATTATTTTCTTTATCGTATTCAATAGAAATTTCTGCGTCTTCGGGAAGTTTTCTTGTTATGTCATACAATAAGCCGGCGGGAAGACAATATGATCCGCTTTCCAATACCTCGCATTTTATTGAGTCTACAATAGTCATATCCATATTTGTCGCGGATATTTTTATGCCCAAGCCTTTTATCGCTTCAAATAAAACGTATCCTAAAATAGGAACAGCTTGCCTTTTTTCGATAACCCAATTTGCATGAGCAAAAGATTTTTCCAAAAGTTTTTGGTTTATCGTTAACTTCATTTGCGCTTCCTCCTTTTATTCAACGTTTCTATCTTCGCTATAATATTTTGATATGAAGTCATTAATTAACCTTACTCCAAATCCCGTCGCTCCTTTTTGAGAAAGAGCTCTGTTTTTAGAGTCCCATTCCGTAGCGGCAACGTCTATATGAGCCCAGTTTATCGAATCCGAGATAAACCGTCTTAAAAACATAGCGGCAGTTATGCTCCCGGCTCCTCGACCAGAACCGACGTTTTTAATATCGGCTATATCGGATTTTATATCGTCTTCATACGACGGATGAAGGGGAAGTCTCCAAAGTTTTTCTCCGACATAGTCGCCAGAGGTTTTCAACTTTTTTGCCAGTTCGTCGGAATTTGAAAACAATCCGGCAAATTCATGTCCCAAAGCGACTTGTATAGCTCCGGTTAAAGTCGCAAAATCGATAATTACGACCGGTTTAAATTTCTCTTTCGCATACCACAAAACGTCGGCTAAAACCAATCTTCCCTCGGCGTCTGTGTTGTCTATTTCTATTGTAGTTTTTGACATAGCCGTTATGACGTCTCCAGGTTTTTGAGCACTTCCGGAAATCATATTTTCAACGACTCCAATTAACCCAATTACGTTAGCTTTCTCTTCTTTTAAAGCCAAGGTTTTCATAGCTCCAATAACGATTGCAGCTCCGGTCATGTCGCCTTTCATTTCTCCCATCCCTTTCGAAGGCTTTAAGCAAAGCCCTCCGGAATCGAAAGTTAAGCCTTTTCCAACAAGAGCTATTGTGTCTTTGCTCTTATCAGATTGGTATTCCATAGCTATAACGTACGCTGGTTGGTCGCTACCTTTCGAAACTCCTAGAATCGCATTCATTCCCAGTTTTTCCATGTCTTTCTTATCAAGACAACTAACCTTTACTCCTAGCTTTTTTAAATTTTGGGCTTCTATTAACATTTGGTTTGGGGTCATAACGTTAGCGGGTTCCGTGACCAAATTTCTAACTAAGAAAACTCCTTCGTTTACCTTTTGTAATTCTTTATATGAATTCTCGTTTATTTCCATATAACCTGTTTGGCAGATTACGCTTTCTATTTTCTTGTCTTCTTTTTTTGTTTTGTATTTGTCAAAATTCCAGGATTTTAAAAATAACCCGGAAGCCAAATAAGAAGTCGCAAGCGGTAAGTCGCCTTCTATATTGTTATATATGCAAACCTTAGAGTTTTTTGATTTTATATGGTTAAATATGTAGCCGCCTAATTTTTCGACGCTAGCTCTCGTTATTTTTGACTTTTCTCCCGCTCCAACAATTATTAATTCAACAATTCTTCCCTCTATTACAAGCTCGAAACTTTTAATATCGTTATACTTCAAACAACCGCAACGTTCTAAGAGACGTTTAGGAGCGTCCGTCAACGATTTTATTTTCCCTTCTATAAAATCTTTGCCGG
>JAITTR010000102.1 GCA_031286725.1 Holosporales bacterium
CCCGCTTCCGACATCTGCTTCTTTAGTTTTTCCAATATAAAAGGCGAGATATCTTTCATTGGCATATCACCACCAAACAAAGGGGCTAGCCACTTATTGAACTTAGATTGCTCGTCCAAACACGTTCTATTATTCTTATCTTGAAGCGCTTGCTCCATATATTTCTCAAAAACAGACGCAAAGGATATGTTTTCTCTTTTAGCTAGCCCTTCAGCTTCTTCTGCAAGCTTCCTTCTCTGGGTTTCAGTCTTGCGTTTATCAGCTAAAGTCTTTGCTCCCACTCCTGTCCTATGATTTTCTTTCAGCTCGGACAGTCTTGCTCCCGCTTTCCTCTCACTCCACCCTTGAGACTCCCAGCCTAACGCCTCTTCTTTTACCTTGCCATTTAGCCTGTATCTTATAGTGAAATACTTATCGAATCTTACTCCATGCTTTCTTACAGGATGCTCATAATAACGTACGCCTGGCGTTTTGCTCTTTATTTTTGGTTGATTCATTCCAACATTTCTCCATAACAAACTTTTTGAGACCCGTTAATTTCGTTTATTCCATGACCGAAAGGTCTCATCTCCCCCACTCCTCCCCCACGTTTTTGCATGATTCATACTAAAATTACGGGACGACTAATGACACGATAATATGCCTCTACCCGTTGAAATGCAAGAATAAAATTATCTCTTGTGCTTTTATGTGATTTGCTCTAAAATCAGATTCCTAATCCTGAGGCCGTGGGTTCGAATCCCGCCGAGGACGCCATAGAAAATCTTGAAGAAGGCGACTAAAAATGGAGACTTTTGCCTCCAGGAATTAGAGTTTTAAACAATTCGTGACGCTTTATAATAAATGATATATCAAGCGCAGTAAAGGACATAAGGCAAAAAGAACAACATCTTCAAGGCGATTTACGACAAAATGAAAGAGTGGAAATTCCCGAGCATTAAAATTCTGAGATAATGGCGTGTAGAGATTATAGAAATAAAGCGTACAATACTAAAGGGTGCCACCTTAATAAGCGGAGGTTGCTATGTCGAAAGATTATTTCAATTATATCTTTAATTATACTGGATTTCAAGCTGTTTTCGGAGAAACATATTTGTCTCGTTATAAGGCAAATGATATAACTGCAGGAAAGCAATGTAAAGGAACTGCTTTCTTCGTTTTTAAATATGAAAAAGATAGTAATACGATTATGAGAAGCTCAGGAGTAAGCTAGAGAAGCTAACGTATTTTTAACGTACAACAGAGAATACTCCTGCAATGAGAGAGGAGAAAAAAGAAGAAAGTTTAATAATAGAGAATTATGATTCTAAAATGAAGGCTGAGAAGATATAACTCACAGTTTACAAAGCCGAAAAAAGAAAAACTCGAGAAATGGGAAAAGTAAAAATTAAACACAGGTATTTAACCTGTAAATAGAATCCTTTGTATTTAAAAATTAAATGAATAATATTTTTTATTGTCTCTAGTCTTGGCATTAATATACTATACCTAAAAGTGAAGCTAATTCCTTTCTAGGCGTATCTATATATTAAGTCTTTCCCTAAGCGCTATTATCATTGATTATGTAGCTCTGATAGCATGCCAAAATGCAGATCTAACACGGCAGCTACGTCTGCCAGACTTAGTTTTCCTTCTACATAGGCGTCTGACAACGTGTTGGATTTCTTTTTCTCTTTTTTAGTTGTCATCTAACGCTCTGTATTTTTGTTCATACTTTAGTAAGCGTTTTCGGTAATATGTTATTAAATCTATCTCTGTCCTTCGCGCGTCAAGTGCCTTTAAATAAAGCAAAGCCAATCCCAGCTTGGACGCTTTTTAAGGTTATTATGTTGTTTAACTTCTTCCTCGTACACATAGCCTAACCCCGCTAAACTCGTTCTCTGTTGTCGTTACGGTCCTATACTTGCAGGGTTCCTGCCGATACCAAAAGGCTACTCCGGTTACGACTACAGCTAACAGCAACCTCCTACAAGTATCTTTATTCCTGGTTTTACGGTACCTGTTATGTTTATTATTTATTTAACCTCCAACGATAACAAAAATATTTGCTCGTACGTTTCGTTCTCCATCTCCCGGATTAAACGATATACTCCCTTGTCGTAGCTCTTTCTATCGCATTTGCAAAAAGCTATTCCCGTTTATACAACGCTCAAAGTTCGTTGTAATCGTCTTCTACTAGCTCGATAAACCTAAACGCATAGCTGCCTTTTTCTCTTAACTCTATCAGTTGCCTTCTCCAGCTTTTTCTTATATTCTCTACCCCGTAGGCTATTATATACAAAACAAGCTATACGAACCCAAAACATTTTTTAAAATTTTCCTATTTAGAGCCAAATAATATCTATTTGTCAAGGTAGAGAGCGAGCAACGCGAGCGGACCTTGACAAATCTCTTGGGCGGATATGGTATAATTTAAAAATACCATATCTGCCCCTTGAGCTTAAAGCGATGGTTGTAGGAAAAAGCCAATTACTACAAAATCGGCTTAGCGATTTCAATTGTTTCAAGACGTTCTGGACCCGTTGATATTGAAATAATAGGAACGTTGATTTGTTTTTCTATAAAATCAAGATAACGGCGAGCATTGAGCGGAAGTTTGGAAATATCTTTTAGACCTTTAGTCGAAGTTTTCCAACCTTTGAGCGTCGTATAGATAGGAATAGCTTTTTGCAAAACTTCGTCCTTTGCGTCAAATAAAAAAGGAGGGGATTGATCGTTTATTTTATATTTAGTACAAACTTGAATCTCAGACAATTCGTCTAAAACGTCTAATTTTGTAACGGTTATGCCATTGACGCCCGAAAGGTAAGCGGAACGAGCGATAATCGCAGTATCTAACCATCCGCAACGCCTAGGTCTGCCTGTCGTAACGCCAAACTCCGCTCCTGCTGTTCTCAAATATTCGCCAGTCGTATCCGTTAATTCCGTTGGAAAAGATCCTTCGCCAACTCTCGTAGTGTAAGCTTTGACGATTCCAAGAACAAACCCAAGCTCGCTTGGAGGAACGCCCGCTCCAATCGAAACCTGAGCCGCTATTGTGTTAGACGACGTAACCATCGGGAAAGAGCCATGATCAATATCCAGCATACTGCCTTGAGCTCCCTCGAAAACAATTTGTCCTCCAGCTTTTTTAATATCGTAGAGCCTTTGGCTGACGTTTCCAATATACGGAGATAAAATCTCTCCGCATTTTTTCAAATAATTTAAGATATCCTCCGCTTTTATTTCCTTCTCGTTTAATCCGCGACGAATAGCGTTATGCAAAAATAAAAGCTTCTCCACTTTTATTGGCAAGGTCTCTAAAGACAGTAGATCGCCCGCCTTAATCGTAAAACGTCCAGCCTTATCCATATACGCTGGGCCATTTCCGCGACCGGTCGTTCCGACTGAAGCGTTACCGTTCGCTTTCTCCTGTATAGCGTCCATTTCGGGATGTATGCCGGGTATGATAAGCGACGCATTCTCCGAAATCAAAATACCGTCGAAAGAAACGCTTAAACTTTTTCTCAAATCATTTATTTCTTCAATTATCCGCGACATATTTAAAACGACTCCAGAGCCAATAACGGCAAGTTTTCCTTGCAAAATACCGGTAGGCAGCAAATTAAATTTATATGCCTGCCCGTCTATAATAACCGTATGCCCTGCATTGTTTCCGCCTTGGAAACGAACCACGGCAGCGGCGTCTTTACTATAAAAATCAGTCAATTTTCCTTTCCCTTCGTCGCCCCATTGCAAGCCGATGATTGTTATGTTATTTGTCACAAGAGTTTCTCAAGAATACTGGTTTCGAAGATAAATAGTTTATCAACAAACCTTTATCTTGTCTAGTCGCTTTCATGTATAGAATTGTAAATTAAAGACGAAGAAAATTCCTTAAAACTTAGGAAATCTATAACTTTATCAGAACAATCTATTTAATTCTTGTGCTACGTCAAAAACTGTCGACAAATTAAATAGTTAACGCGAAAAACTTTTCGTCCATTTCGTATCTGAGGGCGGATATGGTATTCTTCGATTTTACCATATCCGCCCAAAAGATTTGTCAAGGTCCGCTCGCTATGCTCGCTCTCCACCTTGACAAATCGTCTCTTCCCGCAACAAAACGCTTGGATTTCCCTAGCTTTTCCTGATATGGGAAGTGCAAAAAGTTCCATACGGACATTTTTATCCCCCAAATTTATGTCCATAACAAAAGCTTACAGGCAGTTTCTGTCTTGGGTTTGCTTTCATATACTCTTCTGTGTAGAATATATCCCTACCTTTAAGTAACTTGCCTTTCGAATAAAAATGTTAAGCCTCACAAAATATAGAATTTTGATGGCCAGATAGCAAATCGGGCGAATTTTCTGAGTTCTCCATCTATATTGATTTTTATAGTTCTTATCCAAAATGGGAGATAATTAGCTTTGCGGGAGGGAGATTAAATAACTCTACAATTAGAGTAAATAATGATAGAGCTTTTTTTAACTGAAGGTAAGATTATTGTTCCCTGCTCCAGCTTTTAGTTTAATCAAAGGTTACGATGCGGTTAGCCAACAGCGCTAACTGTCCTCATTTTTCCTATAAAAATAGCGCGATAAACATTTATATATAAAAATGCAGCATGCAGTAGATTTTATCTTTAATGTTTGTATTGCGATAAAATTATCACAGTATAATAATTTCCTCAGAAAAAGCCGCCCAAATTAAAGAATCTTTAACTTTTATCAGATATCCAAACCCCCGCCCTCCCGGGGGTACCTTATCTACCGCTTTCTATGCAAAGCTCTTAGCTTTAGCTTATCATATTTCGCTAACTCCTTATACGTTATTATACTCTAAAACTAGAAAAAGACTTGCCTTGTAGGTCATTTTAAGATCTCCTCTAATTTGTCAGATACGTGAAATTGCTCCACGTTTAACTCGACGATAATCTTTTGCCCAGAGAACAAAAAAGGTTCTCTGGGCGAATTTAAGTATAATCAATCGATTCCCATACAGCATGAGGCGATATTTAATCCGCAGTCGCCTTTTCCTTTAATATCAGCCCTCTTAAATTCATACTTCTTTTTTAAGGGAATATCCCTCCCGGCTATTCCTTTCAAAACGTCTCCAAAATCCGCTTCGCTTCCGAAATTTTCGGGGATTATGTTGCTAACGTTCCCTTTAATTAAACCGCATTCTTTATAAAAACAACCCGCGAGTTCGCTACAAAATACGTTTTCCGTTTTCTCCGTTTTGTTTAAGTTTCTTGTCGCTTGAAGCAACTCCCGCAGACTGAAAAGCGATTCGTACGGCCTTCCTAAGAAATCTTCCATAAAGGCTCTGGTTTCCTTACAAGAAACGGCTTTTAATAACGGTCTAAAGTAAATATTTCCATCATATTCAGAAATCCTATTGCTTAAGTCGTAAATATGAGTATGAGGAGCCATACCAGAAAACACGTCTTTTGCCGATCCGTTGGATTCCATGCTAAAAGGCCGAAATATTCCGGGATCGTTTAACATGCTAATGACGTCTTTGTGATGTTGTAACAATTCTCTCAAGATAGATTTCCCGACCTTTTTTGACAAACTAGCAATTCCCCTAGGATTAGTTTTATCTGAAATCAGTTTGGTCTTAATGCTCTTTGAGCGGGATTCGTCTGGCATTAAAGATAGAACTTTAGAAAAAAGCCACCTAGGATTTTCGTTTATAATAATTCCGGAATGAGTTAGCCCTAATGGATTCGGAATATCGTTTTTAGCGGACGCGGATCTTATAATTTTCCCAACAAGCCCCGCTGCCGCAAAATTTATCATGCTTCCGTTAGGTATTTCTATACCTTCTTTGGCAATATATTTTGGGTAGATTTGATTTTCGGTATACGTTCTGCAAATTTCATGGGTTGGATCTAAATATCTAAAATCTTCCATATTTTCAGAACTAGCAAACGTAGGGTAGCAATATCCAAATAAAATTGAGATGATATATAGCAAGACTTTAACGTAATTTTTCATACAGACTCCGTTTTTAATTTCTTCCTTTATTTATATTCTATCTTATTAAAAGTTAATAAATAGTTAATTTATAATAAAAATATTATTAGTACTGATTTTTACTAAGCGCTACCGTATAAGTTTGCCTACAATACAAATATGCGGACTTTGGAAGGAGTTGCTTGCTTTCAAAATATAGAGCTTCAAAAGGCTTAATATAATGAGGAAATTTTTGCTAAACTATTCGCAATAGGCCTTGCCAATAGGATATTGATGATATGGCAAATATCTGTTACCCTATAAAATAGATTTGTTCTAATTTGAGATAAATGCGGACGTGGCGGAAATGGTAGACGCGCAAGATTTAGGTTCTTGTGTCCAAAAGTCGTGGGGGTTCGAGTCCCCCCGTCCGCACCAAGTTATACATTTTGAAGGAAGCTTTGCATTATGAAATTCGAAAATATTAAGTCTGAAGGAATGAGACACGAATATAAAATCTTGCTACACGCTGACGAGATAGAAAAAGAAATAGTCTCAGCAGTGGAAGAAAGAGCAAAAACGTTTAAAATGCAAGGCTTTAGAGTCGGACATGTTCCTTTAAATATAGTCAGAAAATCAGTCGAAGGTTCCCTTATAAAAGATGTCTTTGATAATCTTATTAATAAAGGATATGCGGAAATTATAAAAGAATTAAAAATAACCGACATAGCGTCAAGACCGGCGTATAAGTTTGAAAAAGAATATAAACAAGGAAAAGACGCTTCAATAAACATAATTTTTGAAGCCGCTCCTTCTTTTGATTTAAAGTCCTGCGAAATTGAAATTACGAAGATAGTTCCGAAGGTAAGCGATAAGGAAATAGAAAGCGCAAGAAAAAACTTCATAACGAACGCTCCCGTTTATGAAAATGCCGAAGAGAATTATGAGATAAAGCCAAAAGACGAAGCGACATATAAAGCTATATGTTACGTCAACGGAATCGAAAGCAAAAAAAAGAGTTTCCAGAACACTATTATAGTTCCCGACACGATTCCCGAGGGAGCAGAGTTATTGCAAAATTTTGTTGGCAAAAAAGTTAAAGATTGTTTTGATTTTATTCCGGCAACGAGCAAAAATTTGAGTTATAAAATCATAATAAAGTCCGTAAGAAAAGCTTTGATAGATATTTCGGAGGAAGAATTTGCAAAACGAAAAGGCTTTAAAGATCTTGCGGAATTCAATCAAGCTATTAAAGAGAATTTAGAAAATGAAATAAACGCCGCCGCTTTTTTGTATCACAAAGATCAAATATTAGAAACTCTTTCTAAACAATATAAATTTGAATTGCCTCAAAATGTCGTTGAGCAAGAGATGAGAAATATATTAGCAAGCGTAAAAAGAGAGCTCGCCGAATCTAAGAAAAAAGGAACTGCGGAAGAGAAAGACTTAAACAAAACTGACGACGAGTTGAAAAAAGAATATTCCGAGGTAGTCAGAAAAAGGGTAATGTTGGGATATGTCCTGAATAAAATTGCTAAAGAAGAAAATATAACCGTCACAGACGACGAATTTAGGAACGTTATATTGACTGAAATAAACAGAAATCCATCTTCCGCTAATTATTTAATTAATCACTATTCAAAAAATCCAGGGGCTGTCGCTTATAAAAAAGCCGAGATAATCGAACAAAAAGTAATTTCGTTATTAATATCGAGATCTAAAGCTAAAAAAGTTGAAAAGACAAAAGAAGAAGTAGACGCTATTGTAAAAGCTTTATTAGAAGATTAATTTTTATAGGTAAAAAGGAGAAAAGATGTCAAATTTGGTTCCGATAGTCGTTGAGCAAACAAGCCGTGGAGACAGATCGTACGATATATATTCAAGATTATTAAAAGAAAGGTTAATTTTCTTAACAGGTCAATTTTACGACGAAATGGCGGCTCTTATTTGCGCTCAATTGTTGTTTTTAGAATCTGAGGATTCTAAAAAAGATATAAGCTTATACATAAACTCGCCAGGAGGCGTTCTTACTTCCGCTTTCTCGGTATTGGACACGATGAGATATATAAAATGCGACGTATCGACCTTATGCATAGGACAAGCCTGCTCTTGCGGATCTTTAATATTATGTTCTGGAGCAAAAGGAAAAAGATTCATGCTTCCAAACGCCAGGGTTTTGATTCACCAGCCTTCGGGCGGAGCCCAAGGACAAGCGACGGACATTGAAATCCACGCGAGAGAAATATTGGCGGCAAAAGAAAGAGTAAACGCTATATATTCCGAAAATACCGGACAGCCGATAGAAGTCGTGAGCAAGGCTATGGAGAGAGACAATTTCATGTCTGCCGAAGAAGCGGTAAAATTTGGATTGGTCGACAAGGTTATAAAAGAACGGCAGGTTTGAAGCAGGCGTTAACGTTTTGTTCATTTGTTTGCGCAATAATCGCAATAGGAC
>JAITTR010000098.1 GCA_031286725.1 Holosporales bacterium
TGTATTGTTTGAAACGCTCTTTCAATAGATCGGAAATCGTCGCCGTATAACATAGAATCAACGCAGGTTATGACGACTAAATTAATATTATTAAAATTGTGTCCTTTTGACACTATCTGCGTTCCTATTATTAAATCTACCTCTCGGTTTTTTATTAGATTAAGAGCTTTTGAAATTTTGTTTGGGGTGTTAATAAGATCGCTAGATAAAGCTAGAATTTTAGCGTTTGGAAAAAGAGCGGAGCATTCTATAGAAACTTTTTCAACTCCCGCCCCAATTCCTATTAACGAACATTCCCCGCAATTGTCACACTTTGTTTTAATTCCAGTTTTATGCCCGCAGTAATGACAAACAAACTCATTGGTTTCATAATGATAACAAAGCCAAGAAGAGCATCCGGGACAGGTTATTCTCCATCCGCAAGATTTGCACAAGATTTTAGGAGTATGGCCTCTTCTATTAATGAAAATAAGAGCTTGTTTCTTAAATGATAAACATTTCCTTATTTCGTCAATCGAGTACTCGCTCAATGTTCCGTTTAGCTGACGGTTTCTTATATCGTCTATATAGACTGTTGGAAGACTTGAATTTTTAAAGTATCTCGATTTAAGTTTTATATATTCGTATTTCCCATTTATAGCGTTGTTGTAAGATTCAACAGCAGGAGTCGCGGAGGATAGAATAACTGGAATATTCAAACATGAACCTAAATATATTCCCATGTCTCGAGCGTTGTATATCGTAGATTCAGCCTGTTTATACGAGTGATCATGTTCTTCGTCAATTATAATACAGCCTAAATTTTTAAACGGTACAAATAAAGAAGATCTAGCTCCCACAATGCAAATTTGCTCTCCCTCTATCGCTTTTTTCCATATGGATAATTTTTTCGTAGGAGGAATCGAATTGTGCCAAATATAACAATTTACTCCAAGCCTTGAGGAAACTTTTGAGGATAGTTCGTTAGATAACGCAATTTCAGGAACCATAATTAAGATTTGTTTTCCTGATTGGATAATTGGTTTTGCAAATTCTAAAAACGCTTCTGTCTTTCCGGAGCCGGTTATTCCATGAAGCAAGATAGTTTTGAAAGATTCTTGAAACTTAAGCATTTTGGATACGGCTTCTTTCTGCTCATCGTTTAGTTTCATATGTTCTTCTTTTATTTTTGCGGTTTTTATATTTCTTTCTGGAAGAAGTATTTTATTTACTGAAAACGGAACTAAAAATTTCAGTATATTGCCAAAATTCGTCAGGTTATAACTAGCGACAAACTTTGCAAAACTTATATATTCTTGGGGTAATACATAAGGGAGAATTGACAAAACGCTTTTTAGTTCCCCCGTAAAACTCGAGGGTTCGGAATTAATTATAACTCCGATTTCTTCTTTGTTTCTGAAGTTAACAACAACTAGTTGACCTATGTCTATTCTTTCAAAATAAGAATAACTATATAACTCGCTAATATCTCTTCGTATTCCGACATTATAATTTAGTATCTTTTGTTCCAAAATATCCCAACCCCTGGAGCATTTTTGCCATAAACGTCTATGGAAACTTTAGAGTTTTTTGTTATTTTAGCATCAAGAGAAGCCTTTGTAGAATCTTTAGCGTTTCCTTGATCGATAGAAATTTTCATTTTTCCGATTTTTTTACCTATGCTCAATGCGTCGTATTCTCCATTTTCTCCGTCGTTTCTTCTTTTTAATTCCATGGAATCAATTCCTAAAACTGATTTTACTTTTGACATAATATCCAAGGCTTCGTTTCCAGAAAGGGTAGACATAACTGAGAATAACGTAAATCCTTCTCCAGTGGTTATTTCGCTAGAGCTGTGGTCGAAAAGTAAATACGATAATATATCCCTCTTGCTTAAATATGGTTTTGAAGAAAACTTTACGTCGGAACCATTTTCATTTTGGATAAATCTCGCGCTAACTTTCAAGTTATACAAGGATTTTGTTGCCGAGACGTCGACCATAAATATTCCTGGATTATTAGCGTTAGACCAAATAGTTCCTGAGCTTAACTTAAATTCGTTTCCTGATACTTTGATTTTTCCTTCAGTTAAAGTTATTTTAGCGTCGTATATTAAGTTATTTATATCTCCGCTTAATTTAGCTCCCCCTATCCATTTACTATTGATTCCAAAGCCAGTTATTTTTAAGCAAGGGTTAAACACAAAATCTATATCGACTGGAATAAAAAAGGGAATATCTTTTTGTTTTTCTCTTTTAGGCTCTTCTTTTTTCTCTAATAATTCAAACGCCATAGACGATTTCGTTATAGTATTAGACACGTCAAATTTCGCGTTGTTTGAATACAAATTTCCGGATATCTTTACCCCTTTTTTCGAGTTGCCTTTTATAGAAATTTCTCCCAAAACCCGACCGTCAAATTCCGCAATGTCGACTACGCATAAATTATCAAAATTAGTTTTAATATCTATGATAAAATCTTTATCGTTAAAATACGCTTCTCCGCTCCCCGAAACATTGCCTGGAGTCGGAGAATCGTCTATTGCATGGATTTTTTTAATCATTAATTTATTATTTTTTATTTCCGCATCTAATATTCCATTTTTTAAATAAGTTCCGCTATATTTATTAATATATACTCCGTTTTTCAAACTTAAATTTCCGGATACGACCGGATTATTCAAACTTCCATTAATATTAAAAGAATAATTAACAATCCCCCTAGCGGTTTTCCCCAAGATATAGTCGGAAATATTAAAAATTCCATTTGCAAAGACTTTTATTTTGTTGTCTTTCGTGATAATCCACTCATTCGCAAAAATCTGGGCGGCTATTTTATTTATTTTGTCTAAAGCTTTATAAGAAACATTTATATCGACTTTTTCTTTGGAATATGCTCCTTTTATAAATATATCAGGGATTTTTATATCTGAAAACTTAGAATTTTTAATCGATATGTCAAAATTCTCCGCATTATTATAGAAATCTGCTGAACCTTCTAATATCCCAGAGATTTTTAAATTATCATTTGCAAATTGTGAAATATCGATATTTTCAAGGCTCATATGGCCTGGAGAAAAAGATTTTGGAGAAAGGCGCATGTCTGTTATGCGTATTTTCCCTTTCTTCAAGAGGATATCAAGCGATTCGATTTGTAGGTTTTCTTTTATATAAAACGGCATTATGACTATTCCGTTTGCAAAAATAATTCTATTCGCAAACAAGCATTTGTTTTTCATATTAAAAGAAACGTTTCCGGAAATTCCAAAATCCTTTGAGTAAAATTCCGAATCTATAGAATCCTCCGTCGCTTTTAGCGAAATAACGACTCCCGATTTTAATTCTGGAATACTAACAATCCCATTTAATTCATCGGCAGAAAGTACGCCGTTAAATTTTATTTCTCTATTATTCGGCAATAATAGCTGAATATTAAGACGATTATTATTTATTTCATACATAGCAACAGCATGTAAATCGTCGACTAATACATTAGAGGACAGAATGTTGTCGTCAAATTTATATGAAGCGTTTACTTTTTTTTCGTTTAATATTAAGTCAATAGACCTCAACTTTGTTTTTTTATCAAAAATATATTTTAAATTTTTTATTGCGGTATCGTTTATTTTTATCTCTTTTACATTTATATTCCTTAAAAACTTTTGTCCAATGAATGGAAGAATATTTTTAATATCCGAAATGGAAAAGTTAGGCGAAGCGGCGTTTTTTATAAAAATCTTATCCGCTAACAAAAACTTTATTCCCGTTAAGTTCTTTTTCAGTTTTATTGAAAGATTTTCGGTTGTTATTGTTTGATTTTGAGACGATATTGAAAGATATTTTATTCCAAAATCAAAAGGGAAAATCCCATAAAGCTTGTTTAGTTTTATCTTATACTCGTTGCCTATTATAGAGTTTAATAATAAACTCTGAATATATGAAGTCTGTAATAAAAGAAACAATAAAGAAATAGGAGTAAAAATATAAAGAACAATTCTAATGAATTTCCTAACAACATACCTTACCATTATATAATTTCTCTAAATATTCAATTTGTTCTTCTATAAATAATATTCCATTTTCCCAGAAATCTTTTTTCAATGGGTCTAGCCCAAAATTTTTAGCGGCTACGTCGTATCTATCTATCCCGCCTTTGGAAAGCATATTTATATATTTATCGACAAATTCATTCCCTGTTGCCTTATAATTCATATACAAAGCGTTGACAAAGATTTCTGCAAAGGCGTATGCGTAAACGTAAAATGGAGAATGAAAAAAGTGCGTAATGTACGTCCAATAAATCCCCACGCAATCGTCAATATCGACAAAATCTCCCAAACACTCGCGTTGAGTTTCTAAAAATATGTTTGACAAATCTTCAGTAGAAAGATCTTTTGCAATCCTCATATTATGCATTTTTCTCTCAAATTTAAAGAAGGCAATTTGTCTTATTACTGAATTTATTGCTCCGTCGATTTTCCAACATAAAAGATCTATTTTTTCTTCGGAAGTTCTTGCGGTTGCGAATATTTTCTCAAATAATAGCTTTTCTGAAAATAAAGATGCAACTTCCGCTAGAGTTATGGGAGTTTGAGATAAAAGAGAGCCGTTTTTAGCGGTTAAAGTTTGGTGAATCCCGTGGCCAAGTTCGTGAGCCAAAATAGAAACGTTTTCCATAGTATCAAAATAATTCAGCAAGATATACGGATGAACATCAACAGAACAGCTATGAGAAAAAGCTCCGGAAACTTTTCCAACTTTGGGATAAACGTCTATCCATCTTTTATTTATAAAATCGGAAGCTATGTTTTTAAATACCTCTGAAAAGCTTCCAAACGTTTCTAAGACTAATCTTTTACCTGTATCGTAATCAAAGTTTCGTTTTAATATATCGGAAAGTTTTACAGGAACATTTCTATCCCAATATTTTAGTTTTTCTTTTTTTAAAATTTTCGCTTTCAATTTATAGTATCTATGCGAAGTTCTTTCATATCCTTTTGCAACGGAGTCAGTCAAATAATCGACTGTTTTTTGCTCTATATTATTATAAAGATGTCGGAAAGACTCTGGTTTTTCATAATTTCTAACTCTGTTTTCTATAGACTGGTCAAGAATTACATTGTTATATATATGTTTTATATAAAAACTTTCTTCGTATAATTTTTGGCTGAGGGCTTTCGACGCTTCCGCTCTTTCTTCGTCTTTCTCCGAATGATTGGCAATTTCTAGGATCTCTGAAAGCGATTTTTCTTCTTTATGAAATTCAAATTTCATAAGAGCCAATATTTCGTCATACATTCTTATCCAAGATTGGTTTGACGTAATTAACTTTTGAGCGAACGCTTCCTCAAAATCATCAGAAAGTCTATGTTCTTTGTATCTAAGAAAATTTAATATCCAGGATCCGTATTTTTCCAAATATTTATCTTGCTCGCAAGAAACTTTAACTTCTTCTATGTTTAACTTAGATACTGCGTTATGAAAAAATTCGAGCTGAGAATTTAAATAATACGCCAACTCCATTTTTTCTTGCTGAAAAGAAAGAGCCTCTGAATCATTAAGTCGAGTTTGAACGTATAAGCATGAATAAGCGCAAATTTTGTCTAATAAACAAACTATTTCTTCATATAAAAGAATAGCAGTCTTTAAATTATTTAAAGAAATATTTCCCTTAAACTGTGTCCTAAAGCTATCGACTAAATTTTGAACATTAAGACAATCCGCAGCTAATTTTTCATCCTTAGGAGATTTGTATATATCTTCTAAATTCCATGTATTCTGCATATTACGCTATTGGTTCGACGCCAACGAATGTTCTATTGTCCTTTCCCGTTTTAAAAAACACGGTTCCATCAACTAGCGAATAAATCGTATGATCCTTGCCTAATCCGACGTTATTATAAGGCTTATATTTAGTTCCCCTCTGTCGAACAATTATCGTTCCGGCAAGAATGTATTGCCCACCAAATCTTTTCACCCCGAGTCGTCTGCCTGCGGAATCTCTACCGTTTCTCGAACTGCCTCCAGCTTTTTTTGTCGCCATTTTATTCTCCTTTTATTTTTGAGCCTACCAAAGAAATATCCAAAACCTTCAACACCGTCATCCACTGCCGATGTCCGTTTTTTCTTCTATGATTGTGGCGACGTATTTTTTTGAATACTATCACTTTTTTATTTCTTATGTGTTTCAAAATTTCAACGTTTACGGACGCTCCTTCGATTGTGGGAGCTCCAACAGTAACCTCCCCTTTGTCGGAAGAAGTCAACAAAACGTCGCTAAGCGATATCTTATTATTTGGCTCAAAATCAAGCTTCTCAACTTTAAAAACGTCTCCAGGCTTCACGCAATACTGCTTCCCACCGGTTTTTAGAACAGCAAACATCTTATATACTTTATATTTACGAACAAACAATCCACCTAATTATAACATGGAAGAACATAACTGTCAAGCGTTCGAATTACAGTGGAAAGGCTCATTTTCCAAAATTCTCTATCTCGTTCTAATCGTTTTTTATATAATATAAAAGCCCGTTTGAAATTGGAGAAAACAATGAAAACTATAACGATAAATAACGTCGATATTTCTAATGACTTACCATTTGTCTTTATAGGCGGTCCTTGCGTGATAGAGTCTGAAGATCACCCTCTTTTTATTTGTGAAAAAATTAAAAATATTTGCGATAAATTAAAAATTCAATATATATTTAAATCTTCGTTTGACAAAGCTAATAGAACAAATTTTAAAGGAAAAAGGGGCGTCGGAATAGACAAAGGTTTAAAAATTCTCGAAAAAGTAAAGAATAAATTTAATGTCCCAATTTTAACAGACGTTCATCTTCCAGATCAATGCAAAGTTGTCGCAGAGGTTACGGATATATTACAGATACCAGCATTCTTATCAAGGCAAACAGACCTTTTAGAAGCCGCGGGGAAAACGGGGAAAATAATAAACGTAAAAAAAGCTCAATTCATGGCTCCAAATGACATGGAGAACGTCATATCGAAAATAACCTCGACTGGAAACGATAAGATACTTCTTTGCGATAGGGGAACTTGTTTTGGATACAATAATCTAGTCAGCGATTTTAGAGCTCTTCCCATAATGACAAAAACCGAATATCCGGTTGTTTTTGACGCGACGCATTCTATACAGCTTCCATCGGCCAACGGGACTTGTTCCGGCGGAGAAAGGGATTTTGCGGCAATACTAGCAAGAGCCGCAATCGCCGTCGGGGTCGCAGGAATTTTTATGGAAGTTCACGACGAACCGGAAAAAGCGCTATGCGACGGTCCAAATATGATAAGATTATCCGATCTTGAACAGGTTTTGCTCGAACTCTTAGCGCTTGATAAAATATCAAAGCAATATAAAAGAAGAATTTAATACGTTTAATTTCTCCGAAATCAGTAGCCCTTAAAGCTTGCTTTTCCTATTTTTATTGTAAGACTCTTCATATTGAAGTCTTACCTTCCTCGCTTCTTTGTTATATTACTTTCGTCCAGTCTCTTAAGCACGACGTTTATGCAATAACATATCTGAATAACAACTGACAAAACGTTTTTAAATATTTCGTTCTAAAAAGAATGTGTTATAACGTTCTAAAGTTTTTCCGATAACGAAAATATGGACGACGATGCGGAGGGGACATCTTAATTATCCTTAGCCAATCTTTACGTATATGCCGTATCTTCCAGTTTTTATTTTTGTCATTTTTACAATTGCAACCGAACTTTATACCGTTTATTACAAAATCGTCAGCAGCGTCATTTGAAAAAGCATTTGGACATAAAATCAAAGCGATTAATACTTTCCTCAACATACGCCAAAACAAAATTCCGAGTTGTTCACGTTTATGTTATTCGTAATTTATTAATCTTTGGTTAATACGCTAAAGCGACTTGCAAAAACATCCAAAACAGCTTTTATGACATTCTGATTTGTCAAGGTAGAAAGCGAGCGTAGCCGAGCGAACCTTGACAAATCTTTTGGGCGGATATGGTATACTTGAAAAGTACCATATCCGCCCCCCGAAGAAGAGTTCTAATTTTCTGCTTGGGCTTTTTTGCGTTTAATTTTCTTCAATTTGCCTTTAGCGACATAAGTGTAAAACACGGGGACAATAAAGATAGTAAACAACGTTCCAATCGTCATGCCTCCGGCGATAACGGCTCCAAGCGGTATTCTTATTTCTCTTCCCGCGCCTCGCGCAAACGCAAGAGGAAGAGCGCCTAGAACCATAGCAAATGTAGTCATTAAAATTGGTCTTAATCTTCGATTGGCAGCTTCTTTTACGGCTTGCTCGCAGGTTTTTCCTTTTTCCACAATCTTATTTGCGAAATCTACGATCAAAATTCCGTGTTTTGTTATAAGACCTATTAAAGTCAGAAATCCTATATTTGAAAACATATTGATAGTTCCGTTTTGTAGACAAGATAAAGTCAAAACTCCTCCGACTAAGGTCAAAGGAACGGTTAACATTATTATGAATGGGTCTTTCCAACTTTCAAACTGAGCAGCCATAACAAGATATATAAAGCTCAAAGCCAACATAAAGACTAAGAACATTGCGTTAGATTCCGTCAAGAAACGCTTGGTTTCTCCTATGAAATCAATAAAAACGTCATCGGGTAAAGTTTTCTTCGCTAAATCTCTTATAACTTCAATAGATTCTCCAAGAGACGAACTATTTGACAAAATGCCAATTACCGTATTTGCCCTTGTTCTATTATACCTTTGAATCGAAACGGGGCCGGATCTTGCGTGAATATTTATTAATTCGGCCAACGGAACTAAAACTTCTTCTCTATCTGTTATAGATTTTACGTATATGTCAGTTATTTGATCTGGAGAGCGTTTATAATTCTCGTCTATTTCTACCTTAACGTCATACATTTTATTGTCTTTTTTAAACTTAGTGGCAATTTTACCTTGCATCAGCCCAGCAATAGTATCCGAAATTATTTTAGTTTCCACGTTAAGAGCAGTAGCTTTGTCTCGTAAAATTTCGATCATATAATCTTCCGCTTCGTTTTTCGTTGAGGATCGAATGTTTTGAACAATTCCGCTGGCGTAAATTTCTTTTATCAAATTTCCCGAGATTTCCCTAAGTTCTCTATGAGATTTGTTTCCTCGAACGACAAAAGTCACCATTTGGGAACTATCGTCGCCGCCTCGACCGGAGCTAAATTTTACGTCAATTCCGGCAACTGCTGCCGCTCGAATTTCTATATCTTTTAAAATTTCCTCTGTCGATCTTTTGCAATTTTCTTTTAATAAAACAAAACCTTCAAAAGTTGGATTGGTGATAGCGTAATGTCTAGTTTCAACTTCAGGAAATTGGCCTATTATTTCATCGATAGCGTCGACATACTTCTGAGTAAATTCTAAAGTTGACGTTTGCGGAGCGTGACCGTCATATCCAAACATATTCATATCCTGAGCTGGAAATTGTTCGCTTGGCATGAAATAATAAACAAGATAACCAAAAGCGGAAAAAACGATAGCACTAATCGCCGCAGCTCTTCTATTTTTCAGAGTTTTGTCTAAAAGCTTTGAATATTGTTCTTCGACTTTTTTTATTAAGCCAGACGCGTCGAATTTTTCCATGAAAGAATGCCACAATATAATGTATTTATTTTTGGATTTCGGTTTATCTTTTTCCACAAGCGTTCTTGAACACATCATAGGCGAAAGAGTTAAAGCAATGAACCCAGACAATAAAACAGCCCCGGCCAACGTTATTGAGAACTCTTTTAAATACTTCCCCGTCAATCCCTGCGCAAGAGCCACAGGGGCGTAAACTGCACATAGAGTCAAAGTCATGGCTATTACTGCGAAGCTAACTTCTTTTGTTCCTTCTATTGCGGCTTTTACTGGAGAAAAACCCTTTTCTATATATTTATATATGTTTTCTAGTATGACAATTGCGTCGTCAACAACTAAACCTATCGCCAAAACCATACTCATCAACGTCATGTTGTTCAAGCTAAACCCGCATAAATACATAATAAACAAAGCCCCGATTAAAGAAATCGGAACGGTTATAAGCGGAATAAGAGCGGCTCGAAACGACCTTAAAAAGACGAAAACAACAAGAACAACAAGCAATACAGACTCTAAAATAGTGCTATAAACTTCGTTTAAAGCCCTTTCTATAAATGTGGTGCTATCATACGCTAAACAAAACTTTATATCCGCAGGAACTTGTTTTTGTAATTCGTCAAACTTCGCTTTTATGCCTCTTGCAACCTGAATAGGATTTGCGGAAGATTGAGAAATAACGGCCAAGCTAACGACTTTTTCTCCGTTAAACCTTGATATAACTTTTTTGTCGCTTTTATCTAATTTCGCCTCGCCGATATCTCTTAATTTAACGATATTCTTCGATTTGTTAACGATAGGAATATTCTCGAATTCTTCTGCGCTTTGAACGTCCGCAACAGTCGTAACAACATATTCTCTATCTTTGTTTACTATCTTTCCGGCTGGACTTTCGACGTTTTGTCTATATAAAGCGTTAACGACATCTAAGACGGTAAGTTTATAAAATGCCATTTTTTGAGGATCAAGAGAAATTGTCATTTGATAATCTCCGGATCCGTAAGTATCAACGCGAGCGACTCCCGGGACGGCTTCTAAATTGTGGCTTATTTCGTTTTTAGCGTAAGTAAACAAATCGCTATCTTTTACCGTTTTGCTAACAAGAGCCAAAGTCACAATCGGTTTTTCGTTAGATCCTGCTCTTGTTAAAATCGGCTCTTGAGCGGCATCTGGAAATTTATCGGCCCATTTGCTCAATCTATCTCGAATATCGTTTGTGGCAGATTCCAAATCCCTTCCTTCGGCAATTTCCATAGAGACTTCGCTAGTCTCGTTATCGCTTTTAGACTCAATAGTTTCTATTCCCTCAATGCCGGCAACGGCTTCTTCAACGATTCTAGTCACCTGATTTTCCATAATTTCAGGACCTGATCCATAATAGTTTATTTTTACGGTTACATGATTTTTAGTCATTTTGGGATATTGTCTGATCGGAAGCTCAGATCCGGTAACTAATCCTAACAAAACGACGACAAGAGTCAAAACCCAAGCGAAAACTGGCCTTCTTATACAAACCTCAGATAATTTCATTCAGTCTTCTCCTCGCTTTTTTCAGACGATTCTTCTTTTTTGGATTCTTTATTTTCGTCTGTTTTATCTTCCTCCGGTTCTTCTTTCTCCACAGAATCGTTATTTTCATCGGAAGATTTATCTTCAGCGGTAAAGTCTTTTATATCGGATTCCGATTTGGTTTCATATTTCTCCATCGCCTCTTTATTAAGTATTTTTGTCTCTACCCCATCGGTTAATTTCAATTGGCCGGCGACAACGACAATCTCGTCTTCTTTTAATCCTGCAATAATCTCGACCCCATTTACGTCTCTCGCCCCCGTTAAAACTCTTTTTCTATAAGCCCTGTCTTTTTCGTCAATAATCCAAACGAATTCTATTGCTCCTTCTCTATCCAAAGCGTCTTCGTCAACAAGGATTACGTCGCTTTTTTCCCCGGTGATTAATTTCACGTTAGAAAGCATGCCATGTTTCAAAGCTTCGCTTTGATTGGGAATAACCGCGCGAACCAAGATACTGTGATTTTTTACGTCAACTTCGGAATCTATAGCGTCAACTGTTCCCGAAAACACCCTATTCTTGAACGTGTCTACGGTTATTTCGACGTTTTGTCCAACGGCAATGTCTTCTATATACTTAACGGGCACCATAAACTCGGCTTTTACTACAGAGTTATCTACGATATTAACTAGCTCAGTATGTTGTTGAACGACGCTCCCCGTTGAAATTTTCATAATTCCAATCGTCCCGTTAAACGGAGCTTTTATAACCGTCTTCGATAAATGAAACACGGCGCCGTCAAGCTGAGCCTTTGATTCGTTCATTTGAGCCAAAGCCTCGTCATACGTTTTCCGAGCCCCGACTTTTTGATCGTAAAGTTTTTTCATGCGCTCAAATTCCGTTTTTCTCAAAGTGTATTGAGCTTCGAATCTTTCTTTTTCAGACCTATAATATTCGTCCTCAAAAACTATCAGATCGTCTCCTTTTTTAACTCTAGAGCCTTCCGTAAATTTTATTTCCTTGATCTTTGCGCTTGGAATTTCGACTTTTAATAAAACCTCGTCGTTAGCTTTTAAACTGCCAATAGACTTTACTTCTCGAAGAGTTGTCCCCGTAATTACTTTCTTCGCCTCCACTCCAACGACTCTTCCTCTAAGAGTATCCATAAGATTCTCGTCAGATTGCAAAACCACTCGACAAGCGCCGCGTACCACAGGCTTTAAAGAATGATACAAAACAAAAACAACAAGAAAAGACGCCAAAAGAATTATAATTTGCGTTTTAAGAGCTCCTGCATTATCATTCAAAAACTTTTTTTTATTTTCTGAAAAAACAAAATCTTTCCAAAAAGCAAAACATGATATTGCCCTCTCAAATATTTTTTTAATCATACGGCAACGTTATTCTCTTACGTAATATTATTCATTATAGCGCATCTCCGCCTAAAATTCAATTTCTTTAAAAACCCTCTATATATAATAAAGCAGTAATTTTATATATCTTGTTCGGAAAAGAATACAAATCTTCAGGGCGGATAATGGTATAATTTTCCTATGTCGTATCCGCTCCCATATAAAAACTTCTTTTATTTCTGCGAGGGATTTTTAATAAGAGAAACATTCCATGATTTTTTCTCGCTATTAAATAAATACAAAGTCGCATCGGCAAATTCAGGATTATATTTAGTAATAACGCTATATTCTTGCGAATCTCCCGCGAGTTTAGCGAATTTTATTTTAAATACTTTCTTTTTAAACAAATCCGGAATTATTCTAATAAAGTCGTCCAAATCCATTATTCTTTTGCCATCAATTTCGGTTATCTGGAAAATCCCATCGGAATAACGTTCGCTTGAAGAACCGGTAACTTCCATAAAAGGCGAACCTATTTCGCTGTCCGTTACGAATACTCCGTTTGTTACTTTGCCGCTATTTATTTTTAACTCGTCAGTTAACTCGAAGAAAGTAGCCCCGGCAAATGATAATAACTTAAACTTTTTCTTTACTGATAATTCTTCGACGGGGACTTCAAATTCCTTTTTCTTCCCGTCTCTATACACGGTCATCCGTATAGGATTTCCTTGTTTCGAGTGAAGGATTTGATCAATATCCTTTAATCTTGGGCCAATAACTTCGTCTTCAACTTTCCAAATTATATCGCCAGCTTTTAGAGGGTTTTTCTCTTCGTTAAAGGCAGTCAATTTTTTGCTAATATAGAGAATTTTATTATTCGAGTTAGGAAAATATTCTTCATACTCTTTAGCCATATCTTCAGGCAAAGATCCTGAATTTATTGCGTCTTGAATTGACGTATAATTAATTATACATCCCGGAAAGTATCTTTTAAATTGTTTGCCAGATTTTATTGCCTCGATTACCGGAATCACATAGGAAATCGGAAGAGCGGCTCCCGAGACAAATTTCCCACCGTACAAAACGCCAATAACCTCTCCATCCGTATTAAATACCGGCGATCCGCTAGCCCCGGGAACCGTTAATCCCGAAAATTGAAAAGATTGCTCAGCCAAAGGCTTTAACCACAAAATGCTCTCTGTGTCAAAAACGTAGCCATTATAAGTTGAAAATTCATTTTTTATAGAATTTCCCATCGAATACACGCTCGTATTCAACGTTATAGGTTTTTCAGAAAGTTTTAAAGCTATGCTGTATTGAGGTATATCTTTTTTATCTACGGATAATATAGCAAAATCATAACAAGGATCAATATATTCCAATTTCGCTTCCGCGGTTCTGCCGTTGCCAAACTTTACCTCATATGAGCAAACGGCAAGCTCTCCGGCGACATGGGCATTTGTCACTATTAATCCGCTTTCTAGATCTACGATAAACCCCGTGCCATGCCACATTTTATCGTTTACGTATTTGTCCAATATTACGTGAGCGTTCACTTTTATCGCGACGACGCCTTTTCTTATTGCGTTAAACAATTGCTTCTGGCTTAATTCTTTATGGGACTCGGATCCCAAGGAATAAAAACCTAGCGAATTCATATCTTTCGATTCGGCGGCAAACGTATCAAAATTAGGAAACAAGTTAAGCGAATACGCCGTAACTAAAAATTTCTGGATTGTTTTCAATTGTTATGTCCTAATGCATAAACGCTATTAGCAGTCTACCATAACGCCATGATATTACGCAAGAGACACTCAAGAGTAATAACAGGAACAGGCATAATTGATGTTCAGAATCATAAGGATATGAATAAAATAGTAAAGCGCAAGCGATTGTAGTAGGATAATTGCTGTAGCAGCACATGGTTTTAGTATGGTAATGGTTGTTTATGCCATCCTTTATTGCTGGATTGCGAGCGCATATACTGCTTCCCCATGTTTCCTGTAACTGGTTGTAATAATAGAATTATTCCTTCTTTACAAAAAGATCGGTTACTTGTTGTGATTGGTTACGTATTTTGGGTACTATAAGAAAGTGGGGCGAAACACGGCGGAATTTTAACGGAAGAGCGTCCTGTTATACAAAATAGACATGATATGAGGATTCTAAGAGTAGGCCATTTAGCTCTGTAAGAGGCGCAGTAGTTCGTTTTAAAGTCTTCGCAAGAAATATGCGCAAACGGGCTGCGCTTTACAAAAGAACTCTCAGGTTCCATGGAGCTTTTGGTCCGCTCTGGGGAGGGTATATATAGGGAGGCTTTGTATAAAGGCCTATGCGCATCTTGCATTGATTATCTTGTTTTAAGCGCTGAG
>JAITTR010000010.1 GCA_031286725.1 Holosporales bacterium
ATCAGCCGGAATTCGAGATGGAATTAGCGAAAAACTCATAGAGAAAGAGATTGAGGAAATAGTTTATAATTTCGTAGACAAATATTTAACTGAAGAATTATTTGAAACAGAAAAACAAAAGGCGTTAGCAAAAATTGAATTGCATCAAGATTCTCCTAATTCTATGCAGATGTTAGTTTTAACAAACGTTTGTAACGGGAGATCCGTTAAAGAGCTAAAAGATTTAAAAAATATAATTGAACGCATAACTTTCAAAGAAGCAAAGAAAATTTCGAAGTTATTATTGAAAAAAGAAAATAAAATATTGCAAATATACACTCACCCTAAGAGTAAATAATAAAACATGTTAAAATAATTTAGTGAAAAGGGCAGGGGACGCCCGCTTAATATTAATGTTGCGACCGAATTAGCGAGAGTTCATAGTAACTTTGCGATAATACTTTCTACTTTCTCAACGAAACGTTTTCCTGCGAATCGTCAAGAGATTTAGCTTTAAGTCTTGAAGTTTGAAATTATATTTTGAAAATCAGGGTTGAAATTCGAACGATCTGTAATAGAAGAAGGATTAATTTAGGTTGTAATTTTTTTACAGCCTTGGAAGCAACAAGCAAAAGAGATGATAAGAGAGAAGTCTATAAGAGACCAAGTAACGTTATTTCCACCGCCACTACGCTTGCTTTATTGAAGGAAGGGAGAGTCGAGAGGGAAAACTCAACGCAAGGATAGGGGGCCGTAAAGCTGTTAAAAAGAGGACTGTCCACGGAAGAGATTACGGATATAACGGTTACTTGGTCTCTTGTGGACTTCTCGAAGTCCGAATCTATAGACTTAAATAAAATAAATCCGATACGTTCTCTTAATTTTTGCCATATCGCGCTCTTGAATAAGCTCAAATACATGCCCCTCCGCTTGACTCATTATAGAAATATATACGGAGCGATTTGTCAAGGGCAAAAAGCGAACGAAGAGAGCGTCCCTTGACAAACATAGGTTGAGCGTATGATTTCTTCCGGAGTATTTGCTCTGTCTTCTAATTCCTTGATAAATGCTTCCGCTGCCGTCCGAATCCACAGCTCCTTGCAGATATGTTGAGCCCCGACTCCTTATCATGGAAATTCTCGAACGCCCCATGTTCTTCGCTTACTATCGCATTTATTTCTAAAACTCTTATCGACTGCCCCAATGCCTTGGCTTACCCACATAAGGGATAGAAAAGCTCAGGGTTAACTAATTGAAAAAAGGGGAATGGATTTTAACAATGACAATAAGTTGCATCTTTGGGCTCGAGCTGCCAAAGTAAATGATATTACAAAAGAATCTAGAGTCTGTAATAGAATTGGGACGATCCTCTTTTAGTTTCCATAATATATATTATAAGGATATACGCTCATACCGCACAGCTCCCTAGATTCCTCGCATTACTATCTATACATTATGTTTTATCGGATAAAAATTCTATTTTTAATCTTGCATTTTCTAATTTTCCCTCACAAAACTTTCTTAATTCAGATCCTCGTTCAAACGCTTTTACGGCGTCGTCTAAGAGCAATTTTCCCTCTTCAAGTTTCTTTATTATTTCTTCGAGCTCGCAAACCGCTTGCTCAAAAGACATATCTTTTATTTCCATAAAAACGTTCTCCTGATAGCCCTAATTTTTACTCTCTAGTTCGATAAACTCGTTTTTAAACATTAAGAACGCCTTATTAACATCCAAACGTTTATTTATATCGGAAATCAATGTATTTATTCCGTCAGTTTTTGCTTTTATATCTCCTAATAAAGAAAGAGTTTTTTCTAAATCTCCGTTGGATATAGCGGTTATAGCTTCTTTATAAAGCGTTTTATCTTCTATTTCCTTATTAGTCTCTTCCGCAGTATCGTCAGTTTTTTTGATTTTTATTACTTCTATTATTTTCTCTTTTATAACCCTTTTCTGTTTTTCCCAAAATCCTTCATCAAAAGCTATATCAAACGACGATAAGCCTATCGCTATAATATCCCTTTTTAGCTCTGATATAGATTTTATATTCATAGATTTAAATTTTAACAATTCGCCTATTGTAGAATACTGCTTTATATCTATTTTTGACTCAAACGATTCTAAGAAAGAATCAAAAGGCGTTCCTTCCGAGATAAGATTCTCTAAGGAAACAATAAAATTATATTTTTTCGAATTTAATTTTTTCATAAAATCTTCCATATTTTTTGAATCGTCAATATGAAATTCTTCTTTAATATTTAATAAATCTTTTCGTATATCCGCTATACTTGCATAAATAGGAGCAAAACTTTCCTTAGTAGATTTAAAATCGTCTTTTATAAAATTAACCGAGGACTCCATTGCGGCGATAGACTCCAATACGCCTTTTACTTTGCAATCCAAGGCTTGATAACTATCGAATATTTCTTGAATCTTTTTATCTTGATAGCCAATACCCCCTTTAACAACTATAACGGCGGCTATTATGGATACTATAGAGCTAAAAAATATTACATACCCTACTCTTTTATCAAATAACCCTTCCGTAAAGTTAAAGCTTTTACTCTTTAAAAACTTCAAAGAAGACTCTTTAGATTCCTTATTAACTTCATTTTTATTTATAACGTCCATAACACTCTCCCAAAACTATCGTTAGATTTTATTATACATTTTTAGTATATCATAAAAATTATGACTTATCAATACACTCATTTTACTCTCCAAAATTATGAAATACTTTTTGTACGTCGTCGTTATCTTCTAAGATATCTATTAGTTTTAATAAAGTTTCTTTAACGCTTTCAGCACAACTTGCGTACGCATTTGGAAGCCAAACTAATCCGGACTCGATGGGATCTCCGAACTTTTTTATAAAATTATCTCGAATCAATGCAAAAGAATCGACGCTAGTAATTATTTCAACAAATCCTTCTCCATGCTCGACGACATTATCGGCTCCAGAATCTATTGTGAATTCGAAAGCTTTTTCAAACCCTCCGGGTATATTTTGGTAAATTAAGCGCCCTACCCTTTCGAACGAAAAAGCGACGCTTCCAGATTCCCCGAGATTTCCTCCAAACTTTGAAAAAGCGGACCTAATTTCCGATGCGGTTCTATTTCTATTATCGGTTAAAGCTTCAACAATAATCGCGACTCCTCCTGGACCATAGCCTTCGTACCGAACGTCTTCGTAATTTGTCATATCATTTCCAAGAGATTTTGATATGGCTCTATCTACGTTATCCTTTGGCATGTTATTCTCTCTAGCAAAAGACAATGCCGTCCTTAATCTCGGATTAGCCGTAACATCAGTTCCACCCAACTTGGAAGCCACGGTAATTTCTCTTGCTATTTTAGCGAAAAGCCTCGCTCGTTTAGCATCCTGAGCTCCTTTTCTATACATTATATTTTTAAATTGGGAATGTCCTGCCATAAAAAAACAACAAAAACTAAGACTTTAACAATATTGTAACAATCCTGTCAAGCTTTGTCTATTTATGATAGAGCCTTTATTTTTTCATAAATATTCTTGAGGTTTTGAAACTTCTCTTAATATTTATTGTGCATACGTTTCTTTTGGGAGGAACGCGATTATGCTAATTTATGTCAAAGAACGCTACGCTCTTTGCTCTTGGCAAAACGCTTTGTAAAAGGAAATATTTGACTTTTGGGAAATTTGTATCTTTATACGATAATTTTTGGAAAAGTTAACTTCCTCCCCTTCCATGTTTAGTATATTCCTTAATAAACTCTATAATAATCAATGCAATATTATTTGCTATATCGTTTGTCATGTTATCCCAGGATTGTTTTTTCGAAGACATGCTTGACAACGGCAAATTATCATCGATTTCATATGTCGATAAAGAATCTATAGATTTGTTAAATAGCTCGTTATAATTTTTATCAAAAATCTCTATTTTACTTATAAGCCTTCCTTGCTCTTTTATAACCTTTTTTTCGGAATAAGCTATACTATTATTTTCTTCCGTTATAGTTATATTTATTTTATAGGAAGATAGCTTTGCGGTATATCTGCTAAGCATATTCGATAAAACATTTCTTATTTTATATTCGCAATAAACATCCGCCGTAATTTTTATATTGTCCAACGTTCCACCAGAGAAGTCAGATTCGTTTTCAAGCAATGGATATATGGAATTGCAGCTCGAGCAAAGCAATATTATCAATCCATAGATCGTTGTTTTAAAACTATTTCGTAACACTCTATTTTATCGCCTTCTTTAAAGTCGTTATACCCTTCCGCCAATATGCCGCATTCATGACCCTGTCTAGATTCTTTTATTTCGTCTTTTTCATGCTTCATAGATCTTATTTTACCTTCGAAGACCAACTTGCCATCTCTTATTACTTTTATTTTCGAATCTGCTCTTTTTATAATACCTTCTGGAACGTAGCACCCTGCGATGGTTCCGTATCGACTTATTACAAATATCTTTCGAACGTCGGCAGCGCCTATATAATTCTCTTCAACAATAGGAGATAGCATAGTTCCCATAATTTGTTTTATTTCTTCTGTTATACGATAAATTATGTTTTGAGATAGTATTGTAATATTATTAAGCTTTGCGGAGCTTTTTGCCAAAGACGTTATATTAACGTTAAACCCGACTATTACGGCCCTCGTGTTTTTAGCGAAATCGACGTCGCTTTCGGTTATTGCGCCAAGGCTTTTTTCAACAATTTTTGTTTTTATTTCAGGATGTTGAATGAGTTCTATTGATGCGACAATAGCTTCTAGAGAGCCAAAAACGTCAGCTTTTATGAGAATGTTTAATTCTTTTGCTCCTAAATTTTCCCCGGCCATAAGCTGTTCAATAGATTTTATTGCAGTTGGATTTTTAGAAGATTTAATTACTGTCTTTCTGTATTCCGCAATTTCTCTGGTCATTTGTTCGCTGTCAATGACGGATAAAATATCCCCGGGCTCTGGAGCGGAATCAAACCCAATCAATTCAATAGGAGATGAAGGGCCGGCAGAAGTTATTTTTTTTCCTTTATAGTCGTATATAGTTCTAACTTTTCCAAAAGAGGCTCCGGCTACAAACGCTTCTCCGTATTTTATGGTTCCATGTTGAACAATAATAGAAGAAACAATTCCTTTTCCCTTATCTATCCTTGATTCGATAACTGTTCCTACAGCCTTTCTGTTTGGATTTGCCTTAAGATCCAAAATCTCGGCTTGTAACAAAATAGTATCCAACAAGTTGTTTAAGTTAGTATTCTTTAACGCTGAAATTTCGACGCTTAAAACATCTCCTCCAAAGTCTTCCAAAATAACTTCCCGAGCCATCAATTCAGCTTTTACTTTGTCTATATTTATATTAGGCCTATCGACTTTATTTATGGCGACGATTATTGGAACATTTTGAGTCTTAGCTTGGCTGATTACTTCTATAGTTTGTTCCTTTATTCCGTCATCGGCGGCCACGACAAGAACGATTATATCCGTTATAACCGCTCCCCTTTTTCTGATGTTAGAAAATGCGGCATGGCCTGGAGTGTCAATAAAAGTAATCTTTTTTCCATGAGTCGTTTCTATTTGATAAGCGGCGACGTGCTGAGTTATGCCTCCGGCTTCTTTTTGAGCCACGCCGGTTTTTCTAATAGCGTCAAGAAGCGTTGTTTTTCCATGATCCACATGACCCATAATAGCGACAATAGGGGCTCTTGGATGCATATCTTTTGGATCGTCGACGATATTCTCAACTTCGTTTTCTATATCGGAATCGGAAACTCTTTTTGGAATATGGCCAAACTCAGAACAAATAATCTCCGCAGTATCGGCATCAATTGTTTGATTAACCGTCGCAATAGTTCCTATAGATAGCAAGTATTTTATAATTTCGGAAGACCTCGCGGCCATTCTATTCGCCAATTCGGCTATGGTAATATTATCGGGAATCAAAACTTCCCTAACGACTTTCACGACTTCAAATTCTTTATTGATAGAATTTTTAAGCTTCATTTTTGCTCTTCTTAACGAAGCTTCTGATCTTGTTCTTTCTTCAAAATCGTTATTTAAGACTCTATCGAGTATTGTCCTAGAGATTTTACCGCTGGACTGGCTTTTCTTAGGGAACGCTCTTTCCCTTACGACAACCTTTATCTTTTTTCTCGACGAGACGTTTTCCTTCAAATCTTCAGGGGATTTAGCTTTAAATCTTGAGGGCTGAGTTTTATTGAGAAGTATATTTGGAAAATCCGAATTAAGAGTTGGAGGATTTTGCTCAAATTCCTTTTTTTTATTATTCGCCAAATTTTTATCAAGATTAGAAGCTTTTCTTAAATGCTCTCTCGCTCTAAATACGACTGGTTGCGTAGTATTCGATTGAGAGTTAAATTTTTCTTCTTTTCTTTTATTGCGACGTTCAGGTCTTATAAAAGGCTCAGGTTCTTTGACGGATACGGATAAAGGCGAAGGGTTTCTTTCATCGAGAATTTTTAAACTTTCCGCTTCAAATTCATTTTGCCCAGAAGAAAGTCGAGATGCGGAATAATCCGTTTCCTCTTCTTTCATAGCCTCCTGCAGAGCTTTTACCCTTGTTTTAAATTCTTGATCCGTTAGGTTTCCCAAATTGACAGAACTTTCAGATTTATTAGAAATCTTCTCGAAATTAGAGTTGGGCTCGTCTATATCGACAGATAATCCTCGCTTTCTTCTTTTGATCTCAATTTCAACGGTTTTCCCAGTCGAAGATGAAGCTCTACGGAACATGCCTCCCCCTCCCGGCTTTATCGAAATAGTTTTTCTACTAGCGTCATTGTTTTTATCGCTCGAATCTGTCATCCAGGTTTAGCCCTTTCTAAAACTTATTTTTCATTTTCGAACCACTTTTCTCTTATTTTCATAATAAGGGTTTCAGATTCTTTTTTATTGAGAAAATCCCCAGCTATTTCCATAAGCTCGTCGGTTGAAAGAGAGCCTAAGTCATCTAAGCTCTTTATACCCGCTTTTACTAACGCTTCAAGCAACTCGGGACTAATCATTTTATATTGCAAAATATCGTCGTTTACTCCCTTTTCTTTGCAGAGTTTTTCTATATCTTTTTTCTTGTTTTCCAAAAACAAAACGGCCCTTTGCTTGATTTCTGAAGCTATATCGTCATCAAAACCCTCTATAGAGGACAACGACGAAAGATTGACAACAGACAAATCGTATATAGAGTTATACCCTTCTCCTATAAGCAAATGAGCGACAATTTCGTCAACGTCTAGGTTTTCCGTCAACAATTTTACAAGTCTTGCGCTTTCTTTAGCCCTATTTTCCGCGTCTTGTTCTTCCGTCACAATGCTTATATTCCAGCCGGTTAGTTTTGATGCGAGCCTAACGTTTTGTCCTCGGCGGCCAATAGCGGCGCTTAGTTGATCTGTCGGGACAACAGCGTCCACACAGCTCCCTGATTCTTCCATAACGATTCTAGAAACTTCGGCCGGGGTTAAACTATTGACAATAAAAATAGCGGGATTATCCGACCATTGAATGATATCAATTTTCTCGCCTTTTAATTCGTTAACCACGGCTTGGACTCTTGAGCCTTTTACTCCAACGCAAGTCCATATTGGATCTAGGCTCGTATCGGAAGAGGCGACCGCCATTTTCGCTTTGCTTCCAGGATCCCTAGCGACACCCATTATTTTTATGACGCCGTCATATATTTCTGGAACTTCTTGCTCGAAAATCTTTTTCAAAAAATCGGGATGAGTTCTCGAAAGATAAAGAAGCGGGCCATTTTGATCGCTATTAAGAGAAACCAAAAGAACTTTTATCCTATCTCCAATTTTAAAAGTTTCGTTAGGAATTATATCGGATCTTTTGATGATTCCTTCAGTTCTTCCGATATCCAAAATTATATCCTGAAAATCGATCCTTTTTACAATTCCGGTTATTATGTCGCCGACTCTTTCGGAAAATTCTTCATACTGATTATTCCTTTCGGCCAACTGAACTCTTTGGATTATAATTTGTCGAGCGGCTTGAGCCGCGACTCTTCCAAACTCAATCGCCGGAAGCTTATCCTCTATTACTCCGCCGATTGTCGCTTCAGAATCTCGTATCAAAGCGTTTGTTAAAGAAATCTCTATATCTTCGTCTTCAATTTGATCTACAATATTCCATACTCGAAAAACCTCTATTTCCCCACTTTTTCTATCGATTCTAGCCGTTAGATTTTTTCCTTCTCCATATTTCATTTGAGCAGTTTTTACAATGGCGTCTTCCATCGCCTCGAGAACTTCTTCCCTATCTATTCCCTTATCTCTGGCGACGATATCCGCAACTTGTAAAATTTCATTTTTTATCCCAATGCGTGGACTGTCTTCAACTTTTATCTTCCTGCTCACTTTATAAAATATCTCCTACGAACCGTGCTTATTTAACAGACTTAAACCCGTCTATATTAGAATTGCTAATTTCATCGTAAACAAAATCAATAGACGAACTACCGTCAATTAGCGGTATATCCAATTCCAATTTTACGCTATTTTCATTAGCAAAGTCCAAAATTCCTTTAAATATTTTTCTTCCGCCTTTTAAAGCGTATGTTTTTACTACAACAGGCTTGCCGATAAATCTTATGTAATCTTTAACTTTTACCAACGGCCTGTTAATTCCCGTCGAGGAAACTTCTAAATTATAGCGTCCGCTTATAGGATTCGCAACGTCTAAACAAACAGATATGGCCCTGCTGACTTTTTCGCAATTTTCTATCGTCGCAGCCGAACCGTCAGATTTCTCAATCATCACTTGCAAAGTCTTCGATTTTGCAGACCTAAAAATAGCGATTCGAACTATAGAACATCCAAATTCTTCTATAATTGGAGATATTTCGTCTTCTATTTTTGTCGTTAATACGGACATTGCAACTTTATTCTTTAACAAAGATTACTATAGTATTATACGCGATTAAAACTAAATCAAGAGTTTTGATCGCAAGGGTTAGTTTTAAAATTGGCTTTAGTAATATTTATCTCTTCAATATATAGGATAGTTGTTGTTATCAGCTATCGAAATCAGAGGAACAACGTACTCCTGTTCCCTTTGCTTGAGAACCAGATTCGTATACATCCCTCTGTAATAAAACTCACTTAGTGCCTAGCATGCTTTAAAAAATCAATGCGTTAGTTATTGACATAATTTTTGTGGATACGAAGCCTTATAAATTGCGACGCAATCCTCAATGCTCAACTCACATCTATCTGCCAAAAATGATCTGTCCATCGTTTCTTTTACATTTTTTGCGAGTGTTTCCAATTCATCTAGCGTAATACCGTAATCCGACATTTTTAGATCAGCTACGTCGCAATCTTCCTGAAGTTTTACCAAAGCTGTAATGAAATCCATTGGCACAGCGGCATTTTTCATGCCCATCGCCTGTGCCATGCGGATAAAACGTTCGTCGCACACATGTTTGTTGATGAAATGTGTGAAATACGCTTTGCTGATCATGATGAGACCGGCTCCGTGCGGAAGATCCCGATGAAAAGCCGACATTGCATATTTCAAAGAATGCTCACTAGTGGTTGAGTTAATATACAAAACAACTCCGGAAAAAGTATTGCCGAAAGCAATTTTTTCGCGAGCATCGATATCGTTTCCGTCTTGACCCGCTCTCGCAAGATTGCGTCCAACGTTTTCTAGGGCAGCAATCACGTGCATATCGCTGCATTCTTGGAAATGTATCCTTCAATGCTGTGAAACACGGCATTAAACCCCTGATAGGCCGTAAATTTAGGTTGAAACCGTGATCATCAATTCTGGGTCGACAATCGATAGTACGGAAAACATATCATCGGTTCCAAACCCTATTTTTTCATGATTTGTTTCGTGCGTAACAACCGCCCATGGATCGATTTCCGAACCGGTTCCGGCTGTCGTTGTAATTGCAACTAATGGTAGCGGTTTATGTTTCATGGACTGCCCTTTACCGCTTCCGGCAGAAACATAATCCCAATAATCGCCTTCATTAGCTGCCATGACGGCAATTGCTTTATGCAACTCCCGCCGCCCAGAGCAATAATAAAATCGCAGCGATTTTCTTTTGCAAACGACGTACCTGCCATAACCGTTGATTTAAGCGGATTAGGCTGAACCTCAGCGAACACTATAGTTTTTCTACACCTAAAAGTTTCATTTGTTCTTCAGTACGCCTCAGATACCCGTTTGCTTTCGTGGATTTTCCGTTCGAGATAACAATCAGCGTTCCGGCTTTTTTGCTCGTGGAGATTGTTCAATTCACCGACTACAAATAAAATTCTCGTCGGTACATACATACTAAAACTCATACTCATTACTCCTAAATCAATGATAATTGCCTGTCTTCAACTGCGTATTCCGGAACAGAAATCGACGCTCCGTTTTCAAGCCACTCGGCAATAAATCTCCGATGACATATCTCTCCTGGTTTTTCATAGCATAACAGCACTAAATTCTTTTTTCCATTGTTCTCCAACATTTTCAGAAAATCTTCGTATACCCTTATTGGAGACAGCTTACCCAAAATCTCATCGCGATATTTCTTCATGGTTTCTACTGGAGAAACAGCTCTAGTTCGGAGTAAATAAAGAAAC
>JAITTR010000013.1 GCA_031286725.1 Holosporales bacterium
GATCGCTATTGCAGAAGCGTAATTTAAACAATTTATTAAAAACGTTTGAGACGGTATAGACCTAGAGACGTTAAGTATATTGTCTATCGATTGGCTTGATATAAACCCGTTTCCTATAGTTTTTATTTCTATAAAATTGGGAATATATCTAAGTTCAAAACAATACGCGACAATACAGCCTATGGCTAAGTATATAAAAAACGTAAAGAAATTGCTAAAAAATATTCGCAGTACTATTAGCGGAAGTATAAACGCTGCGGCGGTTATTATGCTATTGGGCGTTACGTTACTAAAATTTGCTTTTAATAATTCGAAATTTTCAATTAAGCTTTGAGAAGATTGGAGCGTGTTTATGTCTAATATATATTGAAGCTGATTTATTATAATCGCGAATATTACATATACGGACAATGCGGATATAAACGCGTACGATATATGTTTTAATACTTCGCTTAACCTGAGCGCCCCAAATATCGTTAAGGCGATTGAAACAAAAATAGCTACAAATAACAATCCCTTATATTGATATTTTGAAGCGATTTCAAAAGTTATGACACAAAGAGGAAGCGCGACGGAGCTAATTTGATATTTCGAGCCTCCCAAAATAGAAGATGTCGCAGCTGCAATAGTGCAAGATATGACTCCTTGAATGACTGATCCGCCACAGAAAAAGCTTAGAGAGAGCATGATTGGCAATAAAATCAGAAACATTTTTATTCCGGCCGTTAAATCGTTTATTAAAAAGCCGAAAGAGTATTTTTCGGAATACATATTAAGTAAAGACGGGCAAAATTCAAGTCGTCTTATTAATTCAAGATTATTTGATAGTTTTCTACTTAATTTCATGCCTACTCAACAATATATACGCTCTCTCTTTATATATTTTATGGATAAAAGGTTAATTATTCGTTTATTAGAGAAATTTTTTAGTCCCCCCCTAGGGTTAACTAAAATTTAACTATTGTGGGATATCATAATAATAGAACGAAGATTTATGGGGAATCTTCGATAGATGTGAAATTATAAGAGGAGGTAAATATGAATAATAAAATAAGAGCAATAATTTTAGGAAGTTTAACGTCAGTACTAATGAGTTTTAATACTTATGGGATGGATGGGTTTAGTGGCAGAGGCGGAGAAGGATACTTGGGGAGAGAGAATTATGCTGAAATCTGTCCTTGGGGAGTTGGAAGAGGAGAATCTCTTAAAAACTCTTTGTATCAAGACATAAGGAATCTTGGAAACGTTATACCTGAGGTAATAAGTCAACGGGATTTTAAAAGCGTATTTAAAAACATGTTCGCAATAGTCCATGGATTGATGCCTAATATGGGATTGGGATTCATCATGAAGAGAAAAGACGACTATGAAGCCATAAATGCTGGTAGCTCATACGTTTCCGCTGGCGGTGGTAGAGACGATGAGAAAGATGAGGAAGCGGCGAAGTTGACGGAGACCGAAGTTGGCGCTTCTCCGGGCGAATGGGGAGGTGGAGATCTAAAGTCTGATGCCCTGAATCTGGGGCTGGGGGCAGCGGAAGTTCAGCCAGAAGCGCTTCGGCAGGAGGAGATTTCAGATGACGCATCGCTTCCTCCTCAGTATGCTTCTATGCTTTCAGGGGGATATGCTCCGCCAGCTTCTCAGCAGCCGGTAGCTCCTTCTCCAGCGGAAGAAGCTCAAGTTCCAGATCCAGAGGTCAGCGAAAGTTCAGCTAGCAGTGCTCCATTAAAAGAAACTCCAGTTCTAGCGGAAGATGCTTCAGAGGGAGATGCTCCAGTTTCAGAGCTAGCTTCTCCTGTAGCTCCTCTGGATGAGGTTCCAGCGGAAGGAGTTCAAGTTCCAGTAGAAGATGCTCCAGATCTAGCGGAAGATGCTCCAGAGGAAGAAGATTTCAACGATTAGGTCTGATGAGGTTGTTGGATATTAGCTCTAAGAAGTAATCCGAGCGTAGTACGGAATTAACAAATATTCAAAGGCGGATATATATAGTATCCGCCTTACCGATAGGCTATGGATTGCCAGGTTCGAAAAAAGTCTAATTAACTTCGGGTTGGGATGAAAATGCGGAGAAATCCATATGTTAAATACTTGTTTTTCATCCCTTTAATATTAAGCTACTTAAAGAAACTCTACTAAAGACTTAAATTGGATTTTAGATATGTTTTTTAAGACACGGTCTTGGGTTTATTTGCGGATAGTTAAAATATAAGGCGAGAAAATCTAAGAACGCCGCTAGCTTTACGTAGATAAGCGGGGTGTCTCATTTAGGCGAACGTTTTAGTATAAAAATGTATACAGACATGGTTTGCATAGTACGTACGGAAATAGCTTGGTATTTTAATATATATAAGCGGTGAAGTAAGTCTAGATTATATCCATCTATTAATATCTGTTCCGCCTAATCATGTCTTTTTGAAAATTGGGAACCGTCTTTATTTACCAATAGAGACAGATGTGCGAAATCGACTTTATATTTATAATCGGATATTTCGTCAAAGATAGCTATTTGTACTGCGGTATTCGTAACGTGATCCTGAAAATGGAGCAATACATAAAAAGAGAAAAGTAGTAAAAGGTTGATGCGCGCAAGAATTTGAGATTTTGAAAGAAGAAACAGGGGACAACATCTATGGGCGAGAGGATATTGGTAGTAGCGGAAGATATGCAAAAATAGATAAAAACCCAGAAATTGGTTCATAAGGAGAAGATTTTAAGATATTGGAGTAGCTCTAACATTAGTTTAATCCGGTTTGTAAGCGTTATTTAGCGCTTGCTGACCGAGAAGCGTATCTCTTTATCAAGCTGTCATTTCCTTATGCTTTTAGAGTCCCGATATTAGGGTTCTAATTATATTACTCTTATTTTATAAGGTCAACACATCGGGCTGTGCTTGATTAGGGATGGGAGGCGCCTCGCCAGCTTCGCTGGCCACCCGCCCGCCCCGAGTCGCCTCCCAAGAACTCCAGTCAAAACAAGAGCATATATGACATAGAACAAATCCTAAATTAGGTTATGGGCTCGGTTCGTGGGGATACAATCTTTGGCCTAAGCTCTTTGAGGGGAGCATCTCTTAAATTATGGAGAAAATTAAAGCTATAAAAGGAGCCAGATTTTCTCTTATATGGTTAAACCTAAATTCACATTCCTTATGATATTGATGAACATCCAGCTAATCGAGAGCAATTAGGAACTATTTTACAAACTCCTTGCTTCCTCTTTTTCATCTAACTCTCCTTGTCTCAAATATTGTGCAGCTTTCTTCTATACTTCCTCTCAGGGCGCTATTTAAGGAACCTATCTTTAAAAAGGCCTAAATCAAGCTAACTTTCCGTCAATCATTTTTAAAGTTCTAGTTCCAAAATTGTTAATGTATTTCGTATTGTGGGTTATGAGGAAACAGGTTTTCTTTTCTTGAGCAATTATTTTGTTTGTCATTTCCATAACCGTATCCGAAGTTTTTGGATCAAGGGAGGCGGTGATCTCGTCTAGCAGAAGCAATTCGTAATCGGATATGGTTGCCATGACGAGGCTCAACAGTTGTCTTTGGCCTCCCGAGAGATTTTTGGCGTATTCGTTCAATCTATTCTCCAGATTCATTCCAAGAATACTTAATTTTTCCCTAAAATAATCGACGACGTTTTTGGATATTCTTTTATATTTCCTACGCATGTACGATATATTTAAATTCTCTAAAATAGTCATCTCCCCAACGGTTCCAAGTCTCGGATCTTGAAGAACGCTGGAAATCATTGTAGATCGTTTGTGTTGAGGGAGGTTTGTTATGTCGTTGTCGTTTAAGATAATTTTTCCTTTTTTGACGCTAATCGCTCCGGAAATCGCGTTAAATAACGTTGTTTTTCCGACGCCGTTGGAGCCCGTTATTAAAACGAACTCTCCACGGCTAATTGATAGCGATAGATTTTTAAAAATGTCGCGAACGGATATTTCAATCAATTTAAGCATTTTGTTTCCTCCTCTTAATGGCCATCATCGCTATTATCATTATTCCCGTTATTAAATTTAAGTCTTGGGTTCTTATTCCGAATACGTCGCCGTGTAACGCTATATTTATAAAAATCCTGTATAGGATCGAACCGACAACGCACGAAAAAATAATTAAAGGTTCTTTTTTAAACGGCAATATCTTCTCTCCAATAACGACAGAAGCTAGGCCGGTTACTAACGTTCCAGCTCCTTGGGACATATCGTAGAATCCTTGATATTGGCTAAATAGTCCTCCGCCAAAAGAAATCATAGAGTTGCTCAGCATTAAGCCGAAAATCGTCATTAATTTAACGTTTATTCCAGATATTGGAGCGAATTGTTTGTTATACCCGACGGTTCTTAATCTTAATCCAAAGCCGCTAAATAATAGGCGAATTAAACATAACAATAACGGCAGCGCGATTGTCGCTATTATTAACGTTGAATTTAAATCCGAAAAAGTTGTCGTTTCGTCAATGAACGTTATATTGGGAAAGTTTTTCGTTATTCTAAGATTAATAGAATACAAGATAAACGCGATAATTATTCCGGAAAGCAAATCGCTTATTTTAAGTTTAACGTTCAAGATTCCCGTGAATAATCCTGCGATTCCTCCGGATACTAAAGATACGAACAACGCAAAATACGGATTAATCCCATATTTAATAAGAGCCGCCGAAACGGCGGCTCCCAAAACAAAACTTCCGTCGCAAGTTAAATCTGCGAAATTTATAGTTCTAAACGTCAGGTAAATACCGATTGCGACAATTCCATAAATCATTCCGATATCAACGCTTGTAAATAATTCCCGTAGCGGTATCATTTGGCGTTTCCTATTATTTTGTCAGCTTTGGCCAAAACTTCTTTCGAAATTTTCAAGCCGATTTTCTCAGCGGCTTCGAGATTTATAAACAACTCGTTTCTATCTGGATATTCGATTTTAATATCATTGATATTCGTTCCGTTTTTGATTTTTTCTATCATCTTTCCCGCTTGCTTCCCGAGCTCATATTGATTTGGCCCAAGAGCGGCTACGCACCCTTTTTCGACCTCGTCCGTATCGCTGACGTATACGGGTATTTGGTATTTATTGCAGATGGATATAATGAGCGATATGCCGCAAAGGGCGGTGTTGTCGTTGTTAATAAATATCGCGTCAACCTTAGCTGCTAGGGCGTTTGTCGCTTGAGGAATATCAGACGATTTTTGTATGCCCTGTTCAATTAACTCTATTTCGCATTCTCGAGCAGCCTTTCTCATTTCTTTGATTATTGCGACGGAATTCGCTTCGCCTGTGTTATATATAACTCCAAGCCTCTTTAAGTTAGGTTGAATTTCCTTAAATATCTTGAGCTGCGGTTTTGGAAGAACATAGTCGGAGACTCCGGTTATGTTTTTCTTTCTAAAAGACGCAGGATCTGTAACCGCAGCAAAAACTAGATTTTTCAATCTTCCTTCCTTTACAAGTTTGGCGCTCACTTGGCTTGGCATTGTCCCAATCGTCACGACAACGTCAACCTCGTTATTCGCATATTTTGACAAGATTTGGGCTGCAAGCGCAGCGTTTCCCTGACAAGTTTCGCTTTTGTATGGCATTTTAAGGGCTTCCAGGTAATCCACTATTCCCCGTTCCGCCGCGTTTAGAGCTTCAATTTCCGCTGTCTTAACGATAACTATGCCAGAGGTATTGGCGGCTAAAGTTCCGATTGTCGTTATCAAACTCGCCATTAATTTTTTAAACATTTTCTTTTTCCTTATTTAACTTTTCCAACAAACGTCTATAACCCTGATAAGGTTCTTCGTTTAGAAACCTTGCAACCCTTGTTATCGTTGTTGTGCTAGAGCCTGTTATTTCCCTTATTTTTCGATACGAAAACTTCCCGGAATACAACAACTGACAAACCTTCCAGCGCTCTTTGAGATCTTGGATTTCTTTAGGCGTGCATAAATCCGTAAAAAATCTCTCAACTTCTTCAGAGCTATTAAACTTCAAAATCGCGTCAAACAGGCCTAATGACTCAAATTCTTTTGTTTTGAAATCCATGATATTCCTTTTACCTTAAAACAGTCGTTGTATTATCATATTAACACAGGAATACGATTTTGCAAAACAAAAAAAAGCGAGAGGCTCAAAACTGCTTTAAACAAGTCGAAAAAATAATTTCAAAATTATTTCCATATATTAAGAAATAAAAATGTTGATTTACTTAAAGGATAATGTTATTCTGATAATAGAGGATATGTTTTTAATGGGGAGATATATGAAATTTAAACTTATTTTTCTAAGCGTTGCGATTATTTTCAGCCAGAACGTTGGAAATTCTATGGAAAATGGGCGAGACATGGTGGAGCTAGCGCTATTTGAAATGGACGTTCCAATGTTAAGCATTGGCGATTTGAAAGACGCTTTTGTAGGGATAAAAGAGAGGATTAGGACTCTTCCTGACGTAATATCGTGCGCTAAATTAACTAGCGTCATTGATTCTTCGGATCATTCAAACGAAGCGGGAAAAGTTATGGCTGTCTTCTTTCATATTACAGATGCGTTTAGGAATTTGAAAGAAGACAAGCCCGTTAAATCGCCAATACTTTATGAAAGATATGAAAATGGAGATTTGCTAGACTTTATAGATATATATTCAGGGAGCTGTTCTCTTCTTGATAAATTTGAAACGCAAGGCGAGTTTTCGTCTGACGATACGTTAGAATTTGCCAACAGTTGTTATGATATGTTCAAAGATTCCTATATAACCGACGAGTTGTTTAGCGAAGATGAAAGGTCTTTGTTAGAGTGTTATTTGCAAGCGAAGCGACTTCAAAAGGTTGCAACAGCTACATATGACTTAGGGAAAAGCATAGTTTCCGGAACATATAATTATGCTAAAAATATGGCTTCCGGTCTATTTGGTTGGTTAGTTGGCTGAAATAAAAATTACTTGCATGCTCGGTATGTCGTCGGGTATGCAAGGATTTATACGACAGAAGGTGATGGAGCGCACTGTTTGGAATGCGTTATTTGTGGCAAATTCATAAATTTCCTTTTGGGGGAACTCCATTATACCAATTTACTCCGCTCGAGTTGCCAAGGGACGCTCTCTTCGTTCGCTCTTTGCCCTTGACAACACGCTTCGTAAATTGATCTTTTTTTCGTTCCAAAAGGAAAGCGTATGGTTTGGAGGTAACATACTTGGAGCATTTTATAAAGCGGCTGCTAATCAAATTATTAAGATAACTTAACTCTTTTATAAATAGAATGATTTCTTCGGTTGCTTCTCTTTTAGCGCGCTAATTTGATTATCAAATATATTTTGCGTTAGATTTCAATCTTAATAACTGCATAGTTAAGATAACAAATAATGTGACCGAATCTGCAGGTCTAGTTAAAAATTAATATACTCTAATTCAATTTCAATTTTTCAATTAACTATTTTTTAATAAATATTATTTATTCTAATAATAGAAAGAAGTAAAATAGGAGAAATTATGAGACTAAAAATAATAATTTATGCGGTTTCTATTATTTCGATATTATTCTCAAACGGGTATTCAATGGAGGATATGAAAGTGGAAGAGGTGGATGTTTCGCCGTTTGCTATAGTCGAAACTTATACAAACGCTACGAACGACGTCTTGGATCCGCAAATTGTTAATGGTAAACTTGATATAATATTGAGGAAATATCCTTTTTTAGCGGAAGGATTCGATTCGATTTCTAAGTTTTATGACGAGGAAGGAATCCCTACAGGAAATTATGACTTTCGTCCGCATAAATGGCTGAGAAATTTAGTATTTATAGGTCAGCTATCTGTTTTTGCCGCAAACGAAGTCGTTAAGTGCTTGAGCATATATTCTCCTGTGGAAAAATCGTATGGAGATATTTTGATAGGATTGGGCGTTGGGAAAGCGGCTATTTGGAGCTTGAACAGTTATTTTGATAGGCAAGATGCGGAAATTGCAAAAAGAATTTTGCTTAATTTTTCAGTATCATACGAGCCTAACGACATCAATGCGGATATCGATAAGGCTACGGAGTCAATTTCAGCGTTTGCTAACATTATAATAGAGCGTATGAAACATATGGAACTAGAGCAGCCGGATAGTCAAGCGCTGAGGCGTTTGGAGAAATTAAAAAGCGAGATAAGCTCTTCTAAATGGAGCAAGAGGATAGGAATCTATGGCGGGAAAGTTTTAACGACATTATCGGAAATAACTTCCGGCTTTTTGGTTCATTTTCTTGGACAGACGTCTTTAGAAGCATATTGGTCGACTTTAACGTCGTCCGCTTTAGGATCTTTCTTTGATGATGCGGAAAAGTATTTCGATAAGAAAACCGCCATGCAGAAATATATGCTAACCTCAGAAACGCTATATCTATGCAAGTATTTTTCAGAAAAATTATGCGGTTCTCCCGGACCGTAAAGCCACTTTTCGTCCAAAGCTTAATAAGTTGAAAGGCGTGTCTTGCTTTACCTGTTTACCCCGGTGAAACGTGTGAGTCCACTGGGGGATACCTTAAGTATAGTTCAGCATATAGAATACAAAAACTTACATAGCCTATATAAGCCTCAGAACTAATAAAAAAGAAGTACTCTGTAATACTATATGTAAAAAATATAGATATAATATCTTTACGCAAGGAAATATTTTCCTTATAATTAATATAAGGTGGTTAATACTGGGGCATCCAAAATAGAAGAAGGAAAAATATAGGCTCTTGAGTAGCATCTTGAAAAGAAGTATAAGAGAAAGTTATGAAATACACAGCAGGGTGAAGAGGGAAAAGGTTTTGTAGAGGATATAACAGCAAAAGTTATTGGGCCAGTTGAAACAAAACAAAATATAACCATGGCTGAAAAGCTTATGATCATATAGCGTTTTCCATAGCGAGAATAAATTTGTTAGGCGGGGGAGGTCATGTAAATGGAATTGAGTGTTTTTGAAGTTTTGCTAAGAGAAGACTCTTGCTAAATTCAATGGAGCTCTCTAATACATTTTGCATTGCGCTTAAAAGAATATGAATTTAGATTTTAATCATAGATGAGAACATTTGGCTCCTTTTATAGCCTTAATTTTCTCCATAAATCTAAGAGATGTTATAGGCAAGTGTCTTTGTTTATTATTTATTGGCCTTAACTGATAGTAATTGGGGTAGGATTTTTGAAATAGAAAAACAGACGCTATAAAAGCGGAAAGCTTTGGAGATTCCTCGTTTTTATGTTCTTGCGCGAAAATCAGATTACTTAGCAGACTAATTTGCGTTTACTCTTTTGTTTTTGAATAACTGGCATTCCTAATCTAGAACTGACTTAGAACTGTTTATGTTAGTTATCAAAAATCAGTTTGTAAAAAAGTCTTATGTCCGCTTCTGGAGTGTTGTCTTGCCAATACGATGAACTTATGCATGGCAAAGAGATATAGCCAAGTTCGCTTACAAAAGTTTCATAAAAAAGCTATGTCAACGCTAGTGTGTTTTTCTCTTTCAGATTAACAACCCTACTATCTCCTAGTATTGACTTGCCCATAATAGCGCGTCTCAGGATTACATTTATTAAGGTTAGAGGGCGATGCACTTGACAATAGCGAAATATATGAGTACATAAATACTGTACTTTCATGAAACTTTAGTCGATATTGTTAGGCCGATAGCGCAAAAATATCTCTAGGTTGTTACGACTTAACCCCAGTCATTGATTCTACCGCCCCCGCTACCGGTTAGTAGCCCACCGCCTTAAAGTCAAACCAACTCCCATGGGTTGTTGACGAGCAATACCCGAGAATGTATTCGCCCACAGCATTAAGAGCAATTGCAAAGTTCAAAATGCGCTAATAGACCATCTTATCCACACTATTTTTAAGCAACGATTCGCCAAGCGATAATATATTTTAATATCGTCCTCACGACTGGCCTAGAAATAACGTTTATAATAATATTCCTCGCATAATAAATAAAGCAGTCTTTTTTTATCTTGCTAGATGCAGCGTAATAAAACTCTTTTAATTTCTTAGATTTGCTTAAGACACGGTAACTCCAAAAAGCAACGGATCTCTGTAATGTGTGTTTAGGCCAGAGAGAAAGGCTATAATTTTTAGCGTATTTTATTTAATAATATAAGAGCGGCAGACATAGAGACGTATAAAACTCCTATAGCTATCGCTAGTATCGGGTTATTTTTTAATATTATTAGCGGAAGCGTTGAACAAGCTAAAAAGAATAATAATATGGAGTTAATCGTGCGTTTAGACGTGATAGATAAAGTCGCGAATATTAATAGCGCGATTAATAGCGCAAGAAATAATATATTGTATTGTTTAATCAACAATACCGGCATTTTGCAAATGAGCTTTTTTCTCTGTCCATTTTTCTTTCACTTTTACGAAAAGCTTTAATTCTATTTTTTTCTTCAACAAATTCTTCATATCTTCTATCGCGGCATTTTTTATATTTTTTATCATAGCGGCATCTTTTCCAATAACAATTCCTTTTTGAGAGTCTTTCATAACGATAATCGATTGATAAATTCTGGCTTTTTTTTCGGCGTTTCGAAAAAGCTCGGATTCGACGTATATATTATACGGCAGTTCCTTTTCTAACTTCATAAATATCATTTCTCTCGTAATTTCCGCTAGTCTTAATTTCATATTAAGATCCGTCGTTTGGTTCGCGTCATAAAGCCAAGGCCCCTCCGAGGCAGCGTTTTTAAAAAATTCCTTTATCGAGTCTACGCCGTCGTTTTTTAAAGCTGATATCATGAATATTTCTTTTATATTGTCGTATGTTGATAATGTCTGAGCTATTTTTAGTATATTTTCTTTTTTTGCTATATCGACTTTATTTATAGCGACAGCTAATATTTGATTTTCTCGAGTTTTTATTTTTTCAATAAAATTCAGGCTAGAAGCGTAATATTTCGATGTCGCGTCTATTATGAGTAACAATATATCCGCATCTTTATAAGAACTCCTAAAATTCGAAACGATAGCTCGTTCGAGAGGAGTATTTGTTTTACAAAATCCCGGAGTGTCTATAAAAACTATTTGCAAGTTGTCACTAGAAGTTATGCCGCGAACTTGCCTCCTTGTCGTTTGAATTTTATTAGAAACAATAGAAACTTTTTCTCCAACTATGAGGTTCACCAAAGTGGATTTGCCGGCGTTCGGCTCTCCAACGACAGCGACAAAACTACTTTTTTGGTTCATTTATTGCGTCTTCTCTATAGTCTTTTTCCATTTTTTCGTGCCTTTCTTGAGCTTCTATACAAAGGGTTGCTATTGGCCTTGCCTCCAGTCTTTTTAAACCTATCGGTTCTCCGGTTTCTTCGCAATATCCGTATGTTCCGTCGTCTATCCTAGCTATAGCTTCGTCAATTTTGTATATTAATTTTCTCGCCCTGTCTTTTGTGCGTAATTCAAAGGATTGTTCCGCTAAAGTGCAAGCGGAATCTATCATGTCGGATTCCGTTTTATTTTCGCTTAACATAGCTATGGCTTCGTTGTTATCTTTTAATAATTCCGATTTCCAATTTAACAACTTTGCCCTAAAATATTCAAGTTGCTCGGCGGAAAGATAATGATTTCCCTTTGCCATAAAAATATACCAACAAAAATAATACATTTTATATTATATCAAACATCGCTGAGTTAATAAACCGCTTTAATAAGTTCAAAAACTTATAAATAGAATCCTTTAGAAACTAATTTAGTAAAGAGTGAGAAGCGGTTTTCCAAACCTAAAGCAAGCTAAAAGCTTTTTTAGGAGCTAATAACAAAATAGGAATACTCATTTTGAAAGAGTTCTAAATCCGATTTGTCAAGGTGCATAGCGAGCAACGCGAGCGAACCTTGACAAATCTTTCGGGCGGATATGGTATAATTAACAAATACCATATCCGCCCCTCGTTATCGTTCTGTTTTTTTCTTTACAAAAGCGATTACGGTTTGCGCTCCTTTGTCTCGCAAACAAAGTAAAAATAAAAAGTAA
>JAITTR010000108.1 GCA_031286725.1 Holosporales bacterium
TAATCTTTTGCTAACCAGATATATTGCGAAGGAGGTTTTGGCTCGAAGTTTAGATTTAGCTACTATTCAATCTCAGATAAATCCTATAGTTGATAGGGCTGCAACTGCTCTTAATCAGACGTATGGGGCTCAACACAATAGAGCGAATCTGGATGCTCAAAGGTTGGACCAAGCGAAAAGAGATATGAAACTTTGGTGCCCGGCTGTGGGCGTGTGGGATACTTTAGGACATGTGCATAGTCACAAAGGGGAAATGCTGCGAGCAGACTTTCTAAGCACTAATTTGGGGGTTGAGCGTATGCTTCAACCAGGGCGTCAACAGCTGATGGAGCAATTTAGGCCGGATATGACTGAGACCTGCAGGACTCTTGGAATGGATTTTGATCAGGGAGTGCAACAAGGACTGCAAGGAAATATATACACCATATATCAATATATGGATAATGCCGCAAAAATAACAGATGCCGATATTGCTCAAGATATATCTAACGCATTTGATCTTACCATTGCCACTATTCTAGGTGACGAAGATGTTATGAGGCAACTAGGAGGGTTGGCTCCCGATGATTCTGAGGCAAACCGGCGTTCGATTTTAAATCTATTGGCTACTCAAAACCCTCTGTGGATCGGCACGGAACCTTGGGATGGGCAAAACCCTGATTGGATTAGTAGCGAATGGGCTGCTAGAGATAGAAGGAAACATTATAGACTTAAGTGTACACGAACAGCTGAAATTATATCAGAATATGACCTCCTTGGAAGCGATAAGTATCGCTTAGAACCAAATGACCACCCTGTTCCTTTGGAAAACTGGACTCTTGAGTACGATTGCGTTACCGGTAATAGAGAGTGCTTAATCACAACAATATCTACAAATATAAGTGCTAGGTTGAAAGGAGAAACTAATATTTTGATGTATTTGGATGAAGAGCAAAAGCAGATGATGATTGCCTCGCTAATAGAATTACTACGTACGAGAGATTGGCAAAGTTTTGATGATTTTTGTCGCAGATTTGCTACAGGGGCGAGAGCTCCTTTTGATCTGCAGCTCACAACGTTTCTCCAGGCTTATTCGAACGCTAAACATTTGGGAGTGTTAGGCGATTATTTCCAAACGGGTTTTCCTTTGGACATGCATTGTCAAAGTTCTTTAGCCGCATTGTCAAACGTTTATTTAGATAAGCTTGGCGTAATGGCGAATTGCAGAAGCCGCGGGGAGAGGGACCTGGCTGTTATCGAATGTCTAGAGAGTTCAGTAATTAATTCGATGTTTAAATATCCTAATTATTTTTGGAAAAACATATTAAGAGACTTTATCGCTCTAGATGTTAGAAAGGTACATTTGGTATTGCAGGACGCAGGAATCATAACGCGAAGAACTGACGCGTATGATTTATTGAATAGGCCGTTAAGGGATATTCAAAGAGAATTAGCCATCCTTGATAGCAGAACGCTTTATAATATGCTTCAGGCTAGAGGGTTTGCTCTTCCCGGGGTTTCGCAATGGAGCTCAAGCGGGGATATAGTAAAAGCTGCGGCAACCAATTCTTTCTTACCTTTAATACGAAGCGTAGTTAATGGAAGGGATATGCGACAGCATCTTGTAAGTAACGGGTTTGCTGTACGTGGAAACCGAATACACAGTACTGACTATGAGTTTACTTTTACTCTAAACCAGAATGGCAGTATTAATGACGGAAGTATAATGATTCGGGACCCAAACGACTTCAATCACTCCCATCGTATACTAGAAGATAATACTATATCTACTGTTTTTGCCGCGATAACGAGTTGAGTTTTTATTTAGGGGCATTCAAATAGGATGCCTCTTCTCGTTATAAAGTTAATAATTCGTAGTTCATTTTTACGGTTTATGTTGGGTATTAAGTAGATATAATATTTGTATGAGAAGGAAATTACTTAATACCCGATGTCTTGTAAAGTAAGATTTGCGCCTAGCCCAACTGGCTTTATGCATATAGGCAACGCTAGGATTGCTATAATTAATTATTTATTCAGTAAGAAAAACAATGGGAAATTCTTATTTAGGATAGACGATACGGATGCTGTTCGCTCTAGGAAAGAATACGAAGATTCAATAAAAGAGGATTTAAAATGGCTTGGGATATCTTATAACGAGTTCTTTAGGCAATCGGAAAGAATATTTCGTTATAAAGAAGTTATGAATAAGTTAATCCAGAAGGGAGTTTTGTATAAGTGTTTTGAAACCCAAGAAGAACTTGATTTTAAAAGAAAAAATGCTATATCTAAAGGAAACCCTCCGGTTTACGATAGGACGTCTTTAAAACTTTCCAACGCTGAGAAAAAAAAGCTAGAAGATAGCGGCGCTCCTTTTTATTGGAGATTTAAACTTCCTTCAAAAGTCGTATCTTGGAATGATATCGTTTTAGGGGAGATTCGCTATGATTTGGAAAGCGTTAGCGATCCCGTTGTCGTAAAGACTGACGGAACGTATCTCTATACGTTTTCTTCGGTTGTCGACGATTTCGATTCGGAGATTTCTCACATAATTAGAGGACAGGATCACGTTACGAATACCGCAGTCCAAATAGCTATTTTTGACGAAATATCTGATTATAAATATAAAGTCGATTTCGCTCACCTTTCGCTATTGGTAAACAAAGACGGTTCCCAGTTTTCGAAAAGATTGGGAAGCTTGAATTTGGGAAATATTCGAGATATGGGAATTGACCCAATGGCTATTAATAACTTGTTGGCAACGCTAGGATCTTCTCTTGATACCATCGCATTCCAAACTTTACAGGAATTGGAAGAATATTTTGACATCTCAAAATTTAGCTCAAATTCTCCTAAATTTGATTTGGTTGATATATTAAAATTGAATAAAAAAATACTTCACAATAAAGAGTATTCTGATTTTGAAAAAATATTGGGAAACGGATTTATAAAATCGCAAAAAGCCTTTTATATAATTCGCGCAAATATTGAGTCGTATAATGACTTTTCCAAGTGGAACGAAATTCTGTCCAATAATTTTAAATCCAATTCGGAATTTTCAAACTACGAAAAAAATATATTTAAAAAAGCCGCATATCTTCTGGTTGACGTTAAAGAAATTACTTCGGAGTCTGTGTCGAAATTTCTGGTCGATCTTACGAAAATAATAAATGTTTCTGGAAAGTCTCTATATATGCCAATTAGAAAAGCCCTAACAGGCCAAGAACACGGCCCTAATATTGTCGAATTGTTTTGCTTGTTTAGCAAAGACGATCTGCTGAGGCGATTTAATACTATCCTTGAAAATCCTACTCTCTAGGCCAGGTTCGTTCTTAGAAAATCGCTTATTACATTGTTTTCCGAAGAAACATATTATGAACAAACCGCTTTACATAGCGGGGCAAAAGCTTTATCCTGTTTAAAACTACAATCGGTCATATAGCTCAGCGGTAGAGCGCTACGTTGACATCGTAGAGGTCACAGGTTCGATCCCTGTTGTGACCACCAATTCACTGTTTTGAGACGTTCAGAAACTCCCAAGTGGCACAGGAATAAAGCCGGGAATTCAGCATTTCTTTCTTATCATTCATCTAGAGGCCTCCGCAAATTTCTAATTGAAATCTACACAAAATATGTATATAAATGTGTATAGAAAGGCTTGTGTAGATTTTTATATACACAAATGCGTGTATGCATTGGATTCCCAATTTTGATGGTTCCTGAGTCACAAATCCAGTTTGGGACTCGAACACAGGAATCTACACAGAATTGGACAAAGGAGTTAGAAATGCTGACGGATTTAACTTGCAAGAATTTAGAGAGGGACGGCAAGTCTTATCGTAGCTGATGCGGGGGGATGTTTTAGAGATCCATGCCAATGGAAGAAAATATTGAAGATT
>JAITTR010000048.1 GCA_031286725.1 Holosporales bacterium
AGATATAAATTCAACGACGTTTTGTTGAAATATGAAGACGATGCCGGCTATTCTTCCGGATTAAAGGTCAAAGAAGTTTTTGATCTTATTAGTATAAAATTTGATTCGTACGTTACGACTAAAGAAATATCAAACGCTTCGGCAAAAATTAAAGAGTTTTTACAATCGAAAGGATTCGCGTTTGTTTCGACTTCTCAACCAGATATTAATATTGATAAAAAAGAGAAAAAGATAAAAGCAATATATCATATAACTCTAAATGGAAGAGTTAAAATAGACCAAACAATTATAAGTATAAAAAGTAATAAAAATTCAAAATCTCTTCTTCAATTCGTAAAAAATCGAATAGCTTGGAAAAACGGAGATATTTACGATTTGAATAAAATTAATCAAACAAAAGACGATCTTATGAATAGCGGTATTTTTTCCGGAATTGAAATAAGCCTAAGCGAGCAAAAAAAAGATATCTCCGATAAGACTTTGTCTCATACTACGGCGACCGTTAATTTAGAAGAAGATTTGCCTCGGGACATAGCGGCTGGAGTAAAATATGGAACGTCTGAGAAGTTGGGAGCCTTGTTTTCTTGGTCGCATTATAATATAGACGGAAAAGGATCGAAATTAACAACTGTCCTTGGCGTAGCCAAGAAGGAAAAAACTGCGGAAATAAAATATGACGTATACGATCTGTTTTATAAAAAACAGCAGTTGTCGTCTAAAGCTTTTTATAAAAAGGAAAATACTCTGTCTTATGACGTTTCCAAAATTGGGACGGAAAGTATCTTGTGGCAAGAGTTTTCAAAAAAATTTAAATTGGGTCTAGGCGGTTGTTTGGAAAACGCAAAAACTAAGGATAAAGTCGAGCCGTCAGATACAAAAACGAAATTTAACGGAATCGGAATTCCGGTTTGTTTAGCGTTAGATTCTACGGATTCGTTTTTAGATCCGCAAAAAGGATTTCGCTATTCCGGAAGAATAACTCCATATTTTGGAAATATGAAGAACTTTACAATAATGACCGGAAGAGCGTCTTTTTATCTTCCTATATCAGGAAATAATTTCCAAAGGTCAATAGTTCTCGCTTTTTATTCAAAAGTCGGCTCCATAATTAGAGACGAAAAAGAAAAAATACCAAGAGATAGATTATTTTTTGGCGGAGGAGCCGATTCGATTAGAGGATATGGCTATCAGAAATTAGGGCCTATTAGCGACGATAAAAAACCGTTTGGAGGTCGTTCCTTTATCGAATTCGGTATAGAACCTAGAATAAAAATAAACGAAGATCTTGGAGCCGTAGCCTTTGTCGAAGGCGGAAATGTTTATTCCTCCAGGGCTCCTCGTTTTATGAAAAAAATGCTATTCGGATACGGGATTGGAATAAGATATTATACCCAGTTGGGACCTATAAGAATAGATCTTGCTTTCCCGGCAAAAAGGCGGAAAACTTCGACTGGAAAAAGAATAGATTCGCTATTTAACGTATATATAAGCATAGGCCAAGCATTTTGATCTCATGATTATCTAGAGAGATAATCAATAAAAACAAAAAAAGTTGTAGAGTAAAGGGAAAAGAAGATATATAATAAAAAGCGGGGGGGGTAAAGGGGAAATACTTTATCTAAATAGTAACAGTTATAGTATAGGAGAAAAGAAATGAAGTTTATGAAAGTGACGACGGTAGTTACCGTTATGTTATCGATAAATTGTAATGTTATCGGAAGAGGAGTAGAAGAAGAAGTAGGTTATCAACTTGGTCAGAAAGTTGAACAGTCAAGAAGAACAGGAGTCAGTTGGGTACGACCTGGATATGTTATAAATGGAGTAACGGCGGATGATTCAATAGCCAATATATCAAAAGAGATTTCGAGCGAAGCAAGAAAGATGTTTGGCGAGAGAAGAGTAGAGGAAATAATCCCTGAAGAAAGATATTTAACGGGAGAGTATTATAATCTTTTGTTGACGAGATATATTGCGAGAGATGTTTTGACTCGAAGTTTAGATTTAACTACTATTCAATCTCAAATAGATTCAATAGTCAATGGAGCTGCAATTGCTCTTAATCAGGCGTATGGAGCTCAACATAGTAGGGCGAATCTAAATACTCAAAGGTTGGACCAAGCGAAAAGAGATATGAAACTTTGGTGCCCGGCTGTGGGATTTTTTGACGTTATCCATTTTATAAAAGACGACGCCAACCGAGAGAATTTAATCCGAAACGACCTCGAAGCGACTGACCAGTATGGCAACGAATTGATGAATAATCCTGAAGAGCTTGAGAGGGTTATGGAAGAGATTAGAAGAGATAGGGAAGAACATAACGGACTTCAAGAACAAGAACACCTTGACCATGAAGTCGATGCGGAGCTTATATTCCAGCTTTATCGAGAAGTCGAACGGATTCCAAGAATTAAAGAAGCCGTACGTCAAGCGTTCATTGACTCTATGTTTCAAGTTTTTCGGCGTGGTGGACGGCGCTTTGACGATTTTACCCCTGCGCCTCCTTCTCGAAATTGGGACGAAGTTGAGCAAATCATGTTAGAGAGAGTGTATAGTAACCTGGGAATTTACCGGGGAACTTACCTTTTTGATGGTGATGACGTAACTGATAACGAGATCTTTCAAGAATACGACATTGGGAAAATAGCGCGAAATATAAAAGATTGCTTTAACAGTTATCTTCCAGACGAATCTGTGGATTGTCTTAGTAAAGAAATAGCGGAACGCGCAACGAAAGATTATAGAGATGCGCTTTCGGGGATTATAAAAGGTTATTTAGCAGCTAAACATTTTGGAGTTCTAGAACATTTTATTCAAAACTCACAGTTTTTCCTTCCTCCTATATCTCAGTTAAGAGATTGGTGTACGGATTCTGTTTATTTCCCTGAAATTGAAGCAATAATAAATTGTAAAGCGCAGAGGTTGCCCGATTTGGACGCAGCCAGGGAGATTGCGAATAGAGCGGCTGCAGAAGCGAGCCGTTTTGATTTTAGACAACCTAGAGCTTTCGATGCTAAAAACTTCGCCGTAAAATCCTACCTCCAAATAAAATTGGCGCAAATATATCTAATATTACAAACCGCTGGAGCTATTAGATCGGAAGCTAATTTATACGAATTATTAAACAGACCAGTCAACACGCTTTATCAAGAAATAGCCGCAGTGAATAACGAAACGCTTTACAATACTTTTCGAAGAAACGGCGAATTTAATCTCAGCAATTTGAATGTAGATCATGGCTATCCAGCGCAAGGGCGGATATTACAAGAGGCGGTTGATACTTCTTTTAGGAATTCTTTGCAAACTTTTTTAACGCACTACGGAAGACGGACTATCTTCAATATTCCGGAGGACGATAGAGAGGATTTTAGACAATACGGTGAGTATTATGAGGTAGGCGAAGAAGATAGAATTCTTGTCAAACAACATGTCTCGATTTTTCCGTTTGAGATTGACACCCAAGACTGATAGAAAACTTTGTTGAAAGTTATTTATAATATGATAAAATCATAAAATGTGAATTGCGCTCATAGCTCAATTGGATAGAGTGTCAGACTACGGATCTGGAGGCTGAGAGTTCGAATCTTTCTGAGCGCGCCATTTTTTAAGGGAAGCTTTTTGTGACTTTTTTAAGACTTCTTAGCGGTTTTGCTTTTCTTTTTTCTTGCTCTTTAGCGGGGGAACAGTATCCTGTATTTCAAGCTCAACCAGGAGCCGTTCCTCAACGTCAAAACGTTCCAATCCCATCGCAAGATAATAATCAAAATCCTCAATTAGGAGCGACGTCTTTAAACGATATGGCGAATATGCCTATGGTAGAGAAAACTAATAACGAGTTTTTGCAGTTTTATACAAGGCAAGGAAGCGAGTTTTCCGCGACAGTTTATTATCAACAGGGACAAAGCTTAGTTAAAAGAAACATAAGCCAGGATAAATTAGAAAAAGGCATAGTAATATTTTTTGGAGATTGGTGTCCTCACTGTGAGAATTTTTTAAAAACATTTTCAAGCAGTATCGAGCCGTTGAGAAAATATGGAATTCATATAACCTTTGTTAATATTCCGTCTATCGATAGGCTTAGAAATTGGCAAGAGCCGACTCTTGATGAATTTAACGCTGCCGAAAATAAAATTTCTTCTTATGGGATTAGTTTAACCAAAGGCGTTGAAGTCGCTATTTTGGGAGATGTTTCTACTTTGTCGAAAACTGGAATTGACGGTCTTCCGGTGTTTATTGCTCTAAAAAACGGAAAAGAGCGATATCGTGGAGTTGGAGAAAATTGCTCGGCAAAACTCAATTTTAACAACTTAGACATTTTGATGAATTTCTTAGATATCTGGGATCATAAGGCAATAAAAGAACAGAAAGAAGCCTCTTCGTCTTCAACGGATCGTTTTTATAAAAGCAAAGAATTGTCAAAAAGAAAATCGAAACGCAAGATTTATAGCAAAAAAGCCGGGAAAAAGAGCGTTAGTTCAAAAGTAGATTTAGCGGGAGCTCGAGCGGCTACCGCATTCTTAAATGGAAACGGAGTTTTGGGGTTTAACCTAAATTTCTATAAATAATGGGGAATGTCTAAGCTAAAAAATGAACGAAGACTTTTTACTAGACGCGTTTTTATTTTTGCCGGAATACAATTCTTTTTTTTCGTAGTCATTATAGCAAGGTTAGGTTATCTGCAAATATTTAAAGCTGATCACTATAAGTTGTTATCAGATAAAAACAGACTTGTGATAAAGCGAGTATTGCCTACAAGAGGGAAAATTTTAGACACTGAAAACAAAGTCCTGGCAAATAATAAGTTTTTGTATACCGCGATTTTAGATTTGTTTGATATTCCAAAAGACGAACGACAGAACGTTGCGGAAGAGATAATTCGCGAAAAAAAGCTCGATGAAAAAGTTATAGATAATTTAAGAAATCTTCCAGATTCTGTAAACAGAAACAATAGGTTTATTATGTTGCAAGAAGATCTTTCTTGGGACGATTTAGCCGGATACTATATTTTATCTTCAAGAATTCCCGGGATAGTAATTGAAAAATTTCAGACGAGATATTATTTATATCCCGAGCAATTGTCTCACGTTATAGGGTATATAGGTTCTCCGACTAAAGAGGACTTTAAAGATTCTGAAAACGAGGCTCTTTTTCTTCCTATGGCAAAAATCGGAAAGACTTGTATTGAAAAAGAATACGAATATTTGTTATTTGGAAAATCTGGAATAGAACAAATAGAAGTAAATTCAAGAAGACAATTTGTTCGGCATATAGATAATATAGAAAGCGTTCCGGGGCAAGACATTAATCTTACGATAAATTTGGATTTGCAATTAGAGGCATATAAGATATTATCTCGGCATGAAAGCGCTTCTTGCATTGTTATGGACGTCAATACCGGAGCTCTTTTGGCGTTTGTTTCATACCCAGGGTTTGATTCTAATATTTTTACGAAAAAAGTTAGCTCAAAGGCTTTAAAAAAATATTATGAAAACCCCTATAAGCCGATGATAAATAAAGTTATAAACGGGTTATACGCTCCAGGATCCATATTTAAAATAATAATGGGTCTTACTGGATTAAGCGAAGGAGTTATTAACGAAAACACAAGATTTAATTGTTCGGGAGTTTACGAGGTAGGAGATCATAAATTTCATTGTTGGAAAAGCAAATATGGAGGCCACGGTTCTCTTAATCTTAAACAGGCTTTGGCTCAATCCTGCGATATTTATTTTTATAATCTTTCTAAATTATTATCTCCTGATAAAATAGCGAAAACGGCTAAGGATTTTGGCCTTGGCATAAAAACGGGAATAGATTTGCCTAATGAAAAATCCGGCTTAATCCCAACCCAAAAATGGAAAAAAGAAAACAAACGTCAAAAGTGGACAACTGGGGATACAATTAATATGTCAATAGGCCAGGGTTTCGTATTAACGACGCCCATTCAACTTGCCCGGATGATCTCAATTCTTGTAAACGGGTTGTATCCTATAACCCCGCATTTAAGAAGAACTAAAGAGCAAATTCTTTTAGAAAAATTAGGATATAAAAAAGAACACATAGAAGTAATACTAGATGGATTGTATGACGTTGTTAATTCGGAGCGTGGAACCGCTCGACTTTCCGCTATCGAGGACGAAAACTTTGAAACGGCTGGGAAAACCGGCAGCAGTCAAGTTTGCAGGATAAGCGAGGCTCAGAGAAAAAAAGGAGAGACTGTCTTTTACGATTATTGGAAAAAAGAGCATGCAGTATTTGTAGGATATGCCCCTGCGGACAATCCAAAATTTGCGGTTGTTGTTTTGGTTGAACACGGAGGAGGAGGGGCTAGCACGGCTGCTCCAATTGCTAAAGACGTTTTGTTAGCCGCTCAAAAATTTATAAAATATACTCAATAACTTGAAAAACTTCGTCTTTTTTAAATAAGTGCTGTCTGAACGCACATAGCCGGCATTCTTTTGGGTATGGCGTGCACGACTTTTTAAAAGCCGTCTGGGATCATAGTCATTTTAAATGTTATTCGTAGATCACGAGGGCTGATATGGTAATAAAAAATTATACCATATCCGCCCAAAAGATTTATCAAGGTCCGCTCGCTTTTCTCGCTCTCCACCTTGACAAATCGGTTCTTCGCTTTTCTAATATGGAAATTACCAAATGTTTGGCTATGCCTAGCTTCGTAATTACGCGGACGTTTTCTCGCCTTTTTAACAACTTAAAGAAGCTTTGAGGAAGCCCTCCATATACGCTAAAATTACCTCTATTCCTGTGCCCATCATTTTAGAAACTTATAGCTAAATCTAGATTTTAATTTATCCAAAACCCCTATGGAAAAGGTTATGCCTTGAGAGAACATCAAGACGACTAAGGAACTTCCGCCGTATGAAAAAAAAGGCAGAGGAATACCTACGACAGGAACTAAGCCGCATACCATTGATATGTTTATACAAATATAAAAAAATAACATTGAATTTATTCCAAAGACTACGATTCGATTGAAACTATCTTTGGTTTTTATTATTACGTTTAAATTGCATATCAATAATGTAGCATAAAGAGAAATTAAAATAATACAGCCCCAAAATCCTAATTCTTCGCCAAGAGCAGAGAAAATAAAGTCAGTTTGCTTTTCGGGAAGAAAATTTAATTGGCACTGAGACCCGTATCCTAATCCTTTTCCCCAAAATCCGCCCGCGCCTAAAGCTATTTTTGATTGTATTATATGATACCCCGTGCCATTTGGATCCAACTCTGGAGACAGAAACGTTGATACTCTGTTCTTTTGGTATTCATGTAGCAAACTCCAAAGAATTGGAGTAGTTATAACCCCGCAAAGCAACGTTACAAAGAATTTCCAAATTTGAACGCCACAAGCAAAAAATATTGATCCCCCAACGAATAGCGTTAGCATAGCGGTTCCAAAGTCCGGCTGGAGGAGAACCAAAACAACAGGAATAGTTATAAACCCTATGGGAATTATTAACGAACTTGTTTTTTTAATTTCTTCTTGCGTAAGACAAGAAAAATATTTCGCCAATACGAAAACTAACGATATGCGCATTAGCTCTGACGGTTGGAAATTAAAGAAATATAGATTAATCCAACGTTGGGCTCCCATAGAAATTTTTCCGATTGTTGCGACTCCCGCTAATACTACAAGGCAAATAATAAAAAACGCATAAGCATGTTTTTTCCAGAAATTTGGGTTAATTAAAAAACCGACAAAAAATGCGCTAATTCCTATTAGCAACTTAAAAAACTGTTTAAAACACCAAGGGGAAAAAGTTCCGGAGTTTATAGAATATAGAATTAAAAGGGCAAAAAAAGTTATTACTATAATAATAGTAAAAGGGAGAATTGGCAAAAATTTTAGTTTTCTAAGAACATTTCTCATTAAAGGGGTTTAATTATATTTCAACTTAATTAAGTATATTGTATAAATTCAAATGGGTTGAAACAATATACATTTCGCTTTTGCTTCGTCTAAGTTGTAAAAGAACGAAGAGAGTAAGCATTTACAACTACAACGATATAATCTGAAGATTTCAATTGGAACTTTTGTGAAAAGTTTCAGAAGTTGAAATTATATATAAAGTATGCTTGCATAGATAAAGCGCTCTGGGATTGGTGTGTCAGATAATTTTTGAGAAATTTTTCGTAGTAAATGCTTCCTCAGTGATAATTTTATCGCAACGCGAATATTGTTTTACGATCGATGTACTGCTAGATTAATGGTTCCTCAAAACTCTATATTTTTGAAGGACTTAACATTCTTATTCTAAAGTCAGATTACTTAAATCATTTGCAAATGATTGGGAAATACTCTACAGATAGATTTAATATGAATTATTTCTGGTAAAGCAATACTCTTTAGGGATAAAAATGTCCTCATGGAACATTTATTCTAGAGTTCGCAAAATCAATTTGAGGGAGGAGTTTTTAGTAAATTACTTTTAATAGAACGCTAATATTTTACTCGTGAAGCCAAGTTGTAAGCAAACCCGATTTGTCAAGGTGGAGAGCGAGCATAGCGAGCGGACCTTGACAAATCTTTTGGGCGGATATGGTATAATTTTTTATTACCATATCCGCCCTTGGAGAATCAGAGATAATCATGCGACGAATAGCTCTTCTACTTTTTTCATCGCTAGATTGATATCTTCCCTATTTTCAGACTCTATCATAATACGGATTAGGTTTTCCGTTCCTGATTTTCTTATTATAATCCTTCCTTTTTCTTTTAAAATTTCGCTTTCGATTTCTTTTATAAACTTAACTGTTTTCTCGTCGGATACTTCTACAATTTTTGTTACGTTTTTGAATTCTTGAGGAAAAGGACTATATAAATTTCTTATATCGCTAGCTTTTACTTCTTTTCGTCGTATGTACGCTAAAATTTGCAGAGCGGCGACAATACCGTCTCCGGTTGAGGAATAATCGATAGGGATTATATGTCCTGATTTCTCTCCGCCAATTTTCGCGTCGATTTCCAACATTTTTTCAAGAACATACTTATCCCCCACGTCGCAACGAAATAATTTTAACCCTATTTTATTTAAATATATTTCCATGCCAATGTTTGACATTTTCGTCGCGACGACGTTTTTAGAAGACAATTTTCCAGTTTCCAACCAATCGGTAGCGATAGTTGCGATGATATAATCTCCGTCTAAGACCTCTCCTTTTTCGTCAACTATGATTAATCTGTCCGCGTCGCCGTCTAGCGCAATTCCAATATCGGCTTTTTGATCGACTACAGTCTTTTGAAGCAGTTTAGTGTCTGTCGCTCCGCAGAATTTGTTGATATTTAAACCGTCTGGCTCGGAGCCTATTTTTATTATCTCGGCTCCTAACTCCCAAAGAACTTGAGGGGCTATTTTGTACGCAGCGCCGTTTGCCGTATCTATGACTATTTTCATCCCTAAGAGTCCGAGGTTTTTAGGAAAAGAGTTTTTGACAAGCTCTATATATCTTCCTGCTGCGTCGTTTAGTCTTTTTGCTTTTCCCATATGATCTGGGGCAGTCAAAGTTTGTCTATTGTGAAATATAACGCTAATTTTCGTTTCGTCTTTTGGAGATATCTTGAACCCCTTTGAATTAAAAAACTTTATTCCGTTGTCATAATACGGATTGTGAGAGGCAGAAATTACGACACCCAGATCGGCCCGAAGAGATCTTGTCAGAAAAGCTACAGCGGGGGTTGGAACAGGGCCTAAGAGAACGACATCAGCTCCCGCTGATATAAATCCTGAGGTTAAGGCAGGTTCTAGCATATATCCTGAAAGCCTTGTGTCTTTTCCTATGACCACGGTAAATTTACTATTAGCGGTTTTATGGTCGTCGTTAACATAATAATTTACGGCGGAAATTGCCAACTTCATAACATTTTCCGGAGTTATATATCCGTCATTAGCTTTTCCGCGGACTCCGTCGGTTCCAAAAATATTGTTCATTACAAATCTTTTTTATCGCTATCAAGAGAGTTAGGAATGCCGCCTAATGAAAATTCGCTTGCTGAATCTTGGGGTTCTTCTTGTGCTTCTAAGGTCTGGCCGTCAAAGATTTTCCTCACCTCGTCTCCAGTCAACGTTTCTCTTTCTAAGAGATACTTTGCGATTGACTCTAATTTATTTCTATTTTCCAGAACTAAAGATTTCACTTCTTGATATGCCTCGTCGATAAGCTCTTTTATTTCCTTGTCTATTGTTTCAGAAGTTTTCTGGGATATTTGATCGCTCGCTTCTAGATAATATCCGTCCGAATCGTAAAAAGATCTAAAACCTAACTTTTTGCTCATTCCCCACTTTATGATCATATTTTTAGCGATTTTGGTCGCTTGTTTTATATCTTGAGAAGCTCCCGTCGTTATGTTATTTTCTCCGAATATTATTTCTTCCGCCGCTCTTCCGCCTATAGCGACCTTTATATTTGAAATAAGTTCCGCTTTAGATACGGAGATTTTGTCTTTTTCCGGCAATCTAACAACCATTCCTAAAGCCCCGCCTCTTGGAATAATTGTGACCTTATGGATAGGATCGGACGCAGGAACGAGAAGAGCGATTAGGGCATGACCGGATTCATGATAGGCAGTGAATTTCTTTTCGTCGTCTGTCATACTCATAGACTTTCTTTCGGTTCCCATTATTACCTTATCTTTAGCCATTTCAAAATCTTTCATTGAAACGGCTAACTTATTTTCCCTTGCGGCCAAAAGAGCCGCTTCATTGACTAAGTTAGCCAACTCGGCTCCTGAAAATCCGGGAGTTCCTCTTGCGATTGTTTTAAGATTAACGTCTGGGGATAAAGGAATGTTTTTAGAATGAACTTTCAGTATTTTTTCTCTTCCGGACATATCGGGGTATTGTACGGTTATTCTTCTATCGAATCGTCCGGGTCTTAATAAAGCCGGATCCAAAACGTCTGGTCGATTGGTTGCGGATAAGACAATAACGCCTTGTTTCTCGTCAAATCCATCCATTTCGACAAGAAGTTGGTTTAGCGTTTGTTCTCTTTCGTCGTTTCCGCCTCTCATGGCAGAGTCCCTTCTTCGACCGACAGCGTCGATTTCGTCAATAAAAACGATACATGGGGAATTTTTCTTTGCATTTTCAAACATGTCGCGAACTCTGCTCGCTCCAACTCCGACAAAAACTTCGACGAAATCGGATCCGGATATGCTATAAAAAGGAACTCCGGCCTCTCCGGCAATAGCTCGCGCTAGGAGCGTTTTTCCATTTCCCGGATCGCCGACTAATAGGGCTCCTCTCGGTATTCTTCCGCCAAGTCTCTGAAATTTTTGAGGGTTTTTCAAAAAATCGACTATCTCCTCCAATTCTTGTTTCGCTTCGTCAATCCCTGCGACGTCTTTAAACGTTACGTTAACTTTTTTAGCTTGAAACATTTTCGCTTTCGTTTTTCCAATTCCTAACGGACCGGAGCCTCCAAGTCCTCCTTTCCCGCCGGATTGCATTTGTCGAGACGAATATACCATAAGTCCTATTATTAAAAGCATTGGAAGCCAGGGCAAAATTTGGGATATTATAAATCCCCAGCCGGATTCCCCTGTGTCGACCTTTACCTCTACGTTATTTTTCAATAATTTATCGACCATCTTTATATCCATAGGCGTTATGGCAAAAAAGAATTTTCCATTCTTTAGTGCTCCAACTATCCTCGAGGAAGAATTTCTTATTAAAACTTCTTTAACATTCCCGTCTGTCGTCTCTTTCATAAATGCGGAATATGAAAGTTCTATTGGATTTGCTCCAAATAATTTCGTATCGAACGGATTAGCCAATAATAATAAAAATCCAATTAAACACAACCAAACTAAAATGCTTTTAGCGTTTTTTTTCACAAAAAATTACCAAAATAAAATTGATAATATATAATAGCTCCTTTTTTACAAGTTTTCAATAACGGCGGAAATTTGGAAGTTATCTTTATTTTTCGATAAAGGAACAAAGATATTATAGTATGAAAACGATTGTTGATATTATATCTAAAATTTGAGACAATGCATATATTGTATATTTGGAGAATAATATGGCTTATGGTTTTTGGATAGTTGATATTTTTTGCAAAAACAAATTTGAGGGAACTCCGGCGACGGTTTTTTTAATCGATGACTTTTTAGACGAAGTTTTGATGAAAAATCTAGCTATGGAAATAAATACTCCGGAGACTATTTTTGTAAAAGAGCTATCTAACGGGGATTTTGAAGCCGTTTGTTTTTGTCCCGCTTCGAAAGGAATGAATTTTGGAAACGCTCTTTTTGCCGCCGCGGAAGTTATTAAGCGAGAAAAGAGTATTCAAAAAAAAGAAATTAATATTATTCATGAAACGAAAATATTTGTAGTTAAATTTTTAGACGACGGAAGAATAAAGATTCGATTTTCTAGTGCAAAATT
>JAITTR010000109.1 GCA_031286725.1 Holosporales bacterium
TTTTATGAACAAACCGATGCCTATGCCGATGATTATAATTATTATTGTGATAGCTATAACGGCGGGCATTGTGTCAAATTTTCCGTCGACGACAAAATCTGAGATTGTATATCCTAAGAAACAGCCCACGAAAGCCCAACATAAACCGGAAAGAATATTTAAATAAACAAATCGAAGAGGCTTTATTTTTGCTGATCCTATAATCAAAGGGCTGACGGTTCTTATTCCGTATATAAATCTGAATGCGAATATGAAAAATATATCCATCCTATTTAATAAAGAGAAGACTTTGTTTCTCGCTTTATTTAATTTGGGGAACTTATTTACTAGCCAATCTGTTCCTGTTTTATATCCTATTAGAAAGAGAATTTGATCGACAAATACAGTAGTTAAGAACGCGACTAAAAATACTTTATAAATAGAAAGATAATCAAATGCCGCAAGAGCGCTTGCAGTTATTAAAACGGATTCGCCCTCGACGATAGAGCCAAGAAATACTGCGAGATATCCCCATTGTTTTATAAGCTCTGAAAAATCAACCATGAATCATATTATCGCGCACTCTAAAAGCTTTGAATCTTTAATGGACAAATCAGCTATTATAGATTCGCCTCCGATCATTGTTTGGCCTTTGGATATTTTGGGCGCGACGTTAACTGGAAGCCAGATATCGCATCTGCTTCCGAATCTTATAAGCCCGAATATTTCGCCTTTCCCGATTTCTTGCCCCTCGTGAGCGTCGCAAATAATTCGCCTAGCGATTATTCCGGCGATTTGAGTAAACGCTATTAGATTTTGGGGGGCGTCGTTTACTTCCATGACTAAGGCATTCTTTTCGTTAAATACGCTGGATTTATCAAGAGCGGCGTTTAAAAAAGTTCCTGGTTGGTATATTACGCTTTTTATTCTTCCGGCAACTGGCGTTCTGTTCATATGGACATTAAAAATACTTAAAAATATGCTTATTTTATATCTTTTTTCTTCGCCTATTCCTAATTCCGCTGGCGGAGATTCTAAGCTTATAGAACATACAGTTCCGTCGCAGGGGCTGACGACCAAATTGTTGTCTAATGGGACGATTCTTTTTGGATTTCTGAAAAAAAACGCGCAAAATAACGTTAGAAACAAAAAGATCCAAGCGAAGGTAGAAGAAATAAAAAGAAACAACAGCGTAGCTGCCGCCAGCGCTCCTATAAACTTAAATCCTTCTCTGTGAACAGAAAAAGTAACGCCTAAAAAAGCCATACGCCACAAACTCAGTGAAATTTGCATATTCAAATTTTACCATACAAAAATTCAGTTTTGGAATAAAATTTTTATCCTCCCAATTCCCAAGCTCCTCAAGCTTACATTAACCCATTTTAACAAATATTTAAATCTTTTGAGAAAGATAGCCTATTTATATATGTTTCCCCGTAAATTTGCTTAAACTTTTGGAATTAAGGAAATTTAAACATTTTTATTTTTCGATAAATAGCGAAGAGGAACGTTTTTGAGACTTTAGGCTAGGCGTCCATATTTTCTTAGAAAATTATATTAACCAAAAATAAATATTTCTGTTGAAAAAAGAATATTAAAGGCATATAATGTGGTCATTAAACAATATATCGTTTGGTTGTTCGCAGTGATTATTTGATAAATTTCCGCTTAATTTTTTGACAAATTAATTAAATTGTGTTTATAATTTATCATAGTAGTCTTGAATGGGAGTTTGAGATTGATTATTAGAAGATCGCATTTTGTAAGTATTTGTTTACTAGCTCTTGCGGCGTCTATTGTGTTAACCGAATACGTTATGTATTCTCCTCCTATTATTCAAGATTCTGGAGACGATGATTTATTAGACTCTCTTCCGAGCGAGGGAAACATACCATCGGATCAAGATGGCGATAATCCTTCGGAAAATTCGGACAATGAGCAGGAGAGCGAATCGCAAACTGACTCTGCGGAAAACGAACAGACAGACTCGGCTATAATTGAAAAATCTGAACCGAGTAATCAAGTTCCTTTTTTCCCCTCAAACGAGCATAAAATAAAGATAAACAAAGGCGATACCATAACTTCTATTTTGGAAAATCTGGGATTTGATCGAACGGAGGTATATCTTGCGTCAAAGGCTTTGTCAAAAGTCTTCAATTTGAGAAATCTGAAAATAGGGCAAGAAATTATTATTCGCGGAGAAAAGAATGCCGGCGTCAGCCCGCAACTAAAAGGGCTTGAGATAAGTCCGGATGTTTCTTTTAAGATTATTGTTAAAAAAAACAATAACGGAAGTTTTTCCGCTGAGAGAAAAGATATTCCAATTAAAAAAGTCATACGTAGCGTTTCGGGGACTATGTCTCCGAAAAATCCCGCTTATTCATTAAAACAATGCGGAATAAAAACGAGAGTCGCTTTGGAAGCCCTGAGGGCTTTAACTCAAGTCGTTAATTTAAAAGCTGGAAGATCGTTAATAGATTTTGAATTTGTTTATTACGATTTTTATGATAACGAAGGGAATATAATCCCGAAGAAACCAGAATTATTGTATGCTATGGTATTGATTGACGGAAATATTAAGAAAGTTTATAATTTTAAAGATGGAAATCACAGCGAATATATTGACTCTACAGGGACTATATTAAAGACTCTCGCGAAATCTAAGTCTCTGTTGTCTCATCCTATAGATAGAATGAAAATAACTTCCAGATTTGGAATGAGGCGGCATCCTATTAGCGGAAAATGGAGAGGCCATTCGGGAGTAGATTTATCCGCTTCCGTAGGGACTCCAGTCCGAGCTGCGGCGAACGGAACCGTTCAAAAAGCGTCTTATTATTCGGGATATGGAAGATACGTTAATATAAAACACACCGCTTCTATAAATACGGCTTATGCTCATTTGAGCAGAATCACAGTTCGAAGCGGGCAACAAATTCATCAAGGTCAAATCATTGGTTACTCAGGAAGTTCTGGGTCTACTACCGGGGCTCACCTTCATTATGAAGTAATAAGAAACGGAAGATATATAAATCCTCTTGCGTTTGTCAAACGAGAACCGCAAAAACTTTCAGGACAACGTCTTGCGAAATTTAATCGCTTTAAAAAAGAAATAAATCTGCAAATCGTTGGATTGAGTCATCCTCTGTCTACGAAAAAGAAAACCGTAAGAGTTTTGAAAAAGTATTCGTAATATTTAATGATATTAAATAAACTCAAGAAAATATTTTTTGTTTTCTTTAATGTTGTTTTTATTTCTTCATTTATAGTTATAGCGACTTTTTTATATTATGGAAAAGATTTGCCAAGCGAGAAAACATTGCTTGAATATTCTCCTCCAGCGACTGCTAAAATATTATCCTCCAATGGAGAATTAATTGAGGAATACGCTATTGAACGCAGAGTGATAGTGAATTTCGAAAAAATTCCCATAATAGTAAAAGGAGCTTTTCTTATTGCGGAAGATAGAGAGTTTTACAATCATCCGGGAATCAGTATACAAAGCTTATTAAGAGCAATAGTGGAAAACACGGCGAAAAAATCTTGGAATAAAAAACCTGCCGGCGGATCGACTATAACTCAACAGATTGCTAAAAATCTTTTAGTTGGAAATAAAAGAAGTATATCGAGAAAAATAAAAGAAGCTATTATGGCTTTTCGAATAGAGTCTACTATCTCAAAAAATAAAATTTTAGAAATATATCTAAATCAATTGTATTTGGGAAAAGGGTGCTATGGGATTGCGGAGGCTGCGGAATATTATTTTGGAAAAAGCTTAGAAAAAATATTACCGGCAGAAGCCGCTTTTTTAGCCTCCATACCCAGCGCTCCTTCTGTGTATATAAATTCCGTTAACTCGTCCAAATTGCTGACAAAACGAAATTCCATCTTGTATCAAATGTATGAAATGGGATATATATCTAAAAACCAATTAAAAATGGCTTTAGCGACTCCTATATCAATAAAATCTGGAAAAAACAAAATTTTCTCTCCGTATTTCTCTGATGAAATCTTTAAAATAATCTCTCAAAAAATGTCTCAAGAAGAATTTTTTAGAAAAGGATATGTCATAAAAACGACCATGAATAAAAAGATTCAAGAGATAGTAACAGAGGCTTTTGAAGACGGATTAATAAATTTTACTAAAACTCAAAGATGGAAAGGAACTATAGATAATATAAAAAACAATATGGAAGCGTATAAAGAAAGATTAGAAAAAATAAACAAAGATCTTCCTTCTACAATAAATAAAATAATGTCTTGCTTAGTAACCGATATAAAAAAAGACCGTATAGTATGCCAAACGCAAAATAATAAAATAGAAATAAAATTAAAAAATGAGGATTATAAGGGCGTAATACTTCACGTTGCAGATATTATTTTATGCAGATTTTTAAAGAATTCTAATGAATACGAAATATATCAAACTCCGGAAGTCACCGGAGGAGCGGTTGTTATGGATACAGAAACCGGAAATATTTTGGGAATGACTGGCGGATATAGCTTTGATATCTCCCCGTTTAATTGTATAACGCAAGCAAAAAGGCAGCCGGGATCCACAATAAAACCTTTCGTATATGCCACAGCCTTGGAAGAAGGAGTGGACGAATACGATATAATAGAAGACAAGCCCGTTACGATAACTTTATCTAGCGGCGAGAAATATTCGCCTCATAACTATAACGACAAATGTTATGGTCAAATCCCTATAAGAGACGGATTAATATATTCAAGAAATCTTTCGACTATCAATTTAGCGTTATCTATCGGCATAGCTCCCATTTCAAAACTTCTTAAAGAAGCCCATTTAATATGCAAGAAAATGCCTGTTTCCGGAGTTTTGGGATCTATCGAAGTTTTTCCGATTAATTTGCTTGCCGCATTTTCAGCTTTCGTTAATGAAGGAACAATGGTTTTCCCAAGGTTTATAGAGCATATTTCACAAACAACCGCTACGACGTAAAACATGTCGATAATTGAAAACTTATGCGTTGTAAAAAAGAAGAAGATATTGTCTAAAAAAACTGCAAACGCAATAAAAAATATGCTATCAGACGCGGCAAAATATGGAGCTTCTTCAAAACTATCTGGGTTGGATGAAAAGTATGGAATAGAATTGGGCGGGAAAACGGGAACTACAAACGATTTCAAAGACGCGTGGTTTATCGGATATTTCTCTTTTAAGGACAAAAAATATCTTTTCTGCAGTTTTGTCGGATATAGATTCCCCAAAAGCCTTGGAGATCGTTGCTTTGGAGCAAAAGTTGC